>JAGRAO010000029.1 GCA_020434565.1 Bdellovibrionales bacterium | reverse complement strand
GATTCAGAGAAGAGAGGTTCCAAACCAACCATTTGATCACATCAAGCACCAGCTCGAAGGAAAGGTCACCCTCCTTGCCCGTCTGAGGGACGCTATAGACGTGGGAGCTCGAATAACTCCGCAACATCTGAAACTTCTCACATCCGAGGTCGAAGAAATCAGCAGATATGAAACTTCCTTGGTTGCTCCTTCTGGCAGGTATAGCGGTAGCCTTCCGCATTACGAGGCCGAAAGAATGACTCGACTAGAGCGTGAACTAGCAAGAAAATATGCAAGTACACTGACTCTCCTCACTGCCATGATCAACGCTTCTCTTACTCGATAGAATCCTATGGCGCAGTTCAGCGTTTGAGGCTCTCCGTTTGGGATCTCAACCCTAGCGATACTCAGTTTGAAGTCCTAGACTGCACGGAAGAAACAAACCTGGTAGCCATGTTTGAAATGGCTTCTTGGATGAATTATGAATCCTTCCCCTCTTCGATTTGTAAGTCAGACTTTTCTCCGTGGACTAGGAGTACTCCTTCCGATCGGTGTTACGGCCTATCTGTTGTATACCTGCGCTGATATCGCCGAAGAAATGATTCGAAGTATCCTGCTTTTGTTTCTTCCGGAAGAGATGTACTTACCGGGATTAGGCATAATCATCGCTACCGTTTTTGTGTTTGTTGTTGGATGGAGCGTCCGCTATCTTCCGGTCGAAGGCCCACTTTCACTTCTCGACGCCCTCTTCGACAAGATCCCCGTCGTTCGAACGATCTACTCATCAGCGAAAGATTTCTCAGATTTCGTTGCTGGAAAAACCACTGATAAATTTTCAAAAGCCGTGCTTGTGAGAATCCCCGAATTTCCGCTTAGCTTTCTCGGCTACCTCACTTCTCCTGATGTGCGGGATGACATCGGGGTCCCATCCGAAGAGGGTGTTCTCGTGTATCTCCCCATGAGTTATCAGTTGGGTGGATATTCAATAATCGTTCCACGTGATTGGGTACAAGAGATTGATCTTTCTTCTGAAGCAGCGCTTAAATACATCCTCACTGCTGGAATATCCAAGGGGAAACGTGATAGCGAAAAGACTTAAGACCCATACGCACACACCCCTTGTATTCATCTTCCTTTTTTCGCTTCCATCGCTTGTGTCGGCCACACCCCCCGAGATAGTGGCAGCTCGAGTAACTTGCCTCTCTGAAAAAGAGTGTACAGCGAGTATTACTCTTCGCCATTCAGACACCGGTTGGGAACACTACGCAAACCGCTGGGATATCTTTTCTCCTAAAGGAGAGTTACTCGGGACACGCATACTGCGGCATCCCCATGTTGAGGAGCAGCCATTTACCCGAACTCTTGAGAAATTTAAAATTCCTCAAGTACTTCAGGAAGTCACGATCGTTGCCTTTGATACGGGGGGTGCTCAATCGGCCCCTTTTCGCGTGAACGTGAGGTGGGATAAATCTTTACTGCCGCTCCAATAGATACATTTTGTAGAAGTCTCCCATTGTGAGAAGATTCTCGAAGAGACCCCTATGACTCCCGAACAACAAAAATCTCCCCAAGCATCTCTTGGCAAGCAGGTCTCCCTGAGTGTCGCAGTTGCTTCTACGCTGGCTGCCGTTACCTTTGGAGGGACTTATGCTTCGCGCTGGATTGATGAACGGGTGAAGGCTGGAGCAATAGATCCCAACGTACTCCTCCCGAAGCTCCACGATCCCAAAGATACTGCGGCGACTTATCACGTCACCGTTGACTCGACTATGGAGCCCCTCACAGTAAGCGACCTCTCCCCAGATCAAAGGATAGAGACCGTACAATTCAATGCTCATTCTCTGGCCCAGGAAGTTTCAGACTTTTTGAACCGTTTTCCTGACTATACCCTCGATACTCGTGTCGCGACTTACTACGACGGCATTTACTACATACTTGCTTATCAGTATCCAGATCGGGTACCAACTCCTCGCCATGTCTACGTTGCATCGCCGCAATATTTTCCAAGCATCGATGCTTACAATAAGCGACTCCATCCAGACTGGATCGAACGAGCGAAAGGATACGGAAGAACGCGTTCCAGTCCTCGTAGCCAAATCTACCCCGTGGTGTCGGAATTGACCAAAATCTGCCCGAGCTCGGAGCGTGTCTCTCTCTCATTTCCAGGAAGCTATCAGCCGTACCTCAAATATCCAGATGAGGCACAATGGGTTATTGTCACGGAAGAGCAGACACCCCCGGCAAAATAATCCGACCTACCATTAGTCGGATGCTCTCTCTGGAACTTCTGAAAGCTCCGATGCACAAAATGAAGTGACCGAGACTCGCGCTCCCGCCTTCCCTTTCGATTTCTTGGACGATATATCGGCATCGTAAGTGGCGAGAAAATGCCGTACTCGTTGGTGAAACTTTGTCCCCTCAGCGAGGATCCATTTGCGAATAGAAGGCACATCGTCTTCAAAAACGTTATCAAATTCAGTGCGCAGATGAAGTCCTGGAACACGTTCGGTTCCGAGCATATTACTTTCGACTACCTCTATCATTGACTGCATATCGGCACCGAGTTGTCGGTACGCCTGTTCGGGATTTCCCTGCGCAAGTTGAAAATCTCGCACGAGCTTCACGCCACGAGAAGACTGCTCTACTGCTTTAGAGCGAAGCAGTTCTCGAAGGATCGAGGCCGGATTGGGGTCGAGTGAAACTGCTTGCACGAGTTGCCAAAATTCACTTCCCTCCCCATCGTAACTTAATACCCGCGGTTTGCCAGAAGACGTGGTAAAAGCCGTTCCCTCTCTCCAAAGGCCGATGACCCGCCGGAGGAAGTTTTTCTCAGAGAGAATTTCTTCCTCGCCCTTGAGCATTCTTGAGACTTCAGTCCGGTGAAGCCCCGTCATTATAGAGATCCGACTCGCATTCACCTTTGCATCGCCGTGTTTGAGCTCTTTCGATGCCGCTCGGACAAGCACAAACTTGAGTGATTCGATGATATCCTGGAGCGAGAGCCCTCGGCGAATACAAAACGAGGCCACCGGATAGAGAATCATCCTCAAACAGGTAATATGAAGCGTCTCAAGCGAGGAACCCATAGGCGGCACGAATTGTAAAATAATAACATTTCTAACAGTCCTTTCGACTGTTTCGCAAGAGACCTTAACCCGCTTCTCACAAGGTCCTTTACCCTATGACGTCCTACCTCTTTAACATCACCCTTTCGAGGGGCGCTTTCCCTTGACCATTCTTAAAGATGGCTTGTTAGACGTGGCACTCCATATCTACTATTTTTACTCGTTTGAGAACTCTCAAATTTTTCCGAAAGAGCTTCTTTGCCTTCTTCGTAAATCGCCCCAAAATCCACTCTTGGTGCATGCCGAGCTGGCCATCACGTGACGCAAGGATATTCTCGAGCTTTCGAGCGACTCCTCGACTGAGCTTCAAGAGGCCACGTGATTTTAAGATATAATTCGACTTTGTATCATAACTTTCCCGAACCTCACATCCGGTTCGGATTTCACAAGTCGTCGGAAATTGTGGGAATTGCCAACTCAAAACCCAGCCTTCGATTTGAAGTCTATGTGCTTCGTCGAGAACAGAAGATATTTGATGCTGATCTAAAGTTGTGAACGTCCCCAAGCCCATTTTTTTTACGAGCCATAGTATCAGCGCTTCCTGCTTTTTGACTCCTTGATCGAGTTTGGTGAGTTTGGGGCTCTGATCATACGTCTCACATCTGTAGAAGTCACAATCACTTATGCCATCCTGATCCGAATCCTTCTCAATGAACACACATTGATTCCCTTCACAGCGGTCTTCTGTGCACGATTTTCCGTCATCACAGCTGAGTTGCCCCGCGAGAGCAACGAAGACCTCTGAGAGGGCCGAATTTCCGTCAACGAAATGGCTGCTCACCGGAGCTGAGACAATTTCCTCCTTCAGAAGCTTTATTCCTTCCGCTTCGCAGTCATAGCGCCCACTGCCTGCTCCACCATAATAGATCGTAAAGATCTCAACACCGTTCGAGCGAGCAATTGAAGCAGAAGAGGTGGCGAAGTCTACGGCCGGAGTACAGTTGCACGGATCCGGATGACAAGGATACGTGTACCAACCCGGTTGGCTCGGCTCACCATCGGTAAGCGCAATCAGGATTCGTCTTTTTGAAGGATCTCCCCTTTCAAGTAATTCCGTTTCTCCGACACGGATCATCTGAGCGATGTTTGTCCCACCATTTCCCCATAGAGGAATGGTGGTCGAATTGCTCAGCAGAGGATAGAGTTCCTCGTAATCTGTGGTGAGTTGGTGATGGATTCGAGCATGGCTATACTCGACTCCGTTATACAAATAGAGATTCTCATATCCCTCCTGCGCATACCCCGGAACGGACAGGGAATGAAAGCTTCCAAGCGCGATACGGGGCCGTGCCTGAGCGTTCTCAAAGAAACGAATGAACTCAAAAGCTGCTTCTTTTTCCTCAGCTATATCGGACGGTTCCATGCTCCCTGTTCGATCAAGCATCAGGACTATCTCAGCGTCTGTACCGACACCACACGATTGTCCTATTGCCACAGGTGCTCCCAGAAAGAGGAAGAGCCCAAAAGCTTGAAAAATAAACCGAAATTTCATTTCTGCCTCATTTTTCTGTATTATGTAAATTTTTTACATATACGTGCATAACCTCCCTAAATTGATTCAGCTCTCCTATGGGCGGCCCCCGGCCAACAGAGATTTGGAAGATTTTCGTAGGATCTTTTTTAGTGAGAAGAAGAAGCAGTTGGCCATAAAGCGAGGATCAGGTGGTGAGAGGGACAATCGATATGAGGCGAGGGAGATTCATTACCGAGAGAGTTTACGAACGGGGCACGATAAGTGGCTATGCCTGCCTCGTGCTTCTCCTCTGTGTGACAACGATCGGAGCCGTTCGGCATGTCGGCGGATCGGCCCAATTCCAGTTCGACCGAACCGCCATTGAAATCTGCGCAGCAGGAGAAGGATCATGCGGAGGTTCATCCGAACTTTTTCTTATAAACACTCCTCCCGGTTCACCGTTTGGAACCAGTCCGTCTGACGAACACAACAAACAGTATGCATCTCGATTCCCCTATCCTGGCCCGTCGGCAATTCAGGGCGGAGGGACTGAGGGTGTTGGTTTGCCTCATCCAACAACAGGTCCTGGTGGAGAAGCGATTGATCTCGAGGTGAGCTTCAGTGAAGGCCTTTCTGAATCGGGACATAGCCCTCATCCCGGCAACAATTCTGGCTCGGGAGCTAACCCGTTGAACGGTTAGCAAGCGCCAGAGAACCCTCTCAAAATTTCAAGATGAGTGCCCACATCAAACCGATACCTTAGGTCTTTCCTTGGCAAAGCTCTGAACTCCGAAGACATTCCGCCCTGCCCTTTCCTAGAACTCTTCCGTTTGCCTGCCAACGTATTCACAACACCGCCAGTCTCCTCCTTATCTTCCTTGAGAGGATAATTCCGCCCATCCCGACAGCTCTCTTCGAACGTCCCTACGAGGTCTTAAAGACCTCTTTAAAAGACATTAGTAGCGGGGAGAGAAAAATTTCACTTTCTCACTCCAGGGAGGCTACATTTTGTAAAGTTTTTACATAATACAGAAAAGCTCGTTGGCGAGGTGCAAACAGACACACAACCCCCTCGCACGCGAGCTTCCGCCCTCTCCCGCACCGCTGGCAATCTGAGATTCCAGCGAGCAAGAGGAGGCGCCAGTTTCCGGTCCAACCCTCCCCCACCCGGTCTCACGCGTGCCCCCGTGAGAGACCGGGTTTTTTCGTGTAAATCTCCAAGCTACTGGAATCAAATCGCTTATTGGAATGAAAATCACCCCTTACGGGCTTCATTTCCCGATATTCGCGCCATAACGTACCGCGATGGACCGGAATGAGGGGCTAAAGTTGATGCGGGAAACCGCAGAGAAACCGACTCTAGGAGACACTTCTCTTGGAGAGCGCTACCGTTTTTCGCATACAGCGACTGTTACCCCAAAAGAACAAACCTCAGACCTCGAGCGAGTCTCAACCCTGGAGGCGAGCCTCGTAGCGCACCGTTTCAGAGAGAAAATGGAGAGTTTTGATTTCTGCCGACTCTCAGAATTACTTCGATGTGACCATTCAAGTTCACCGATCGCAAACGCTTCTCGAAGTTTCATAGAAGACGATATCGACCACCTCCAAGGAAGCGCTCTCACTGCAGCGGAAGCCCAAGGCATGAAGTTCTTCCTTCTCGGAAAGCCAGTAAGTCACACCGTTGCTGCAGAAATCCTCGGAGAGGATTTGATTACCCAAGGAATTGACCTTGAACTCTTCCGGGTAAATGCCTCTGGGCTCGTCGAATTGAACAATTTAATTCTTTGTGCTCATTCGCTCGATAACGGCGAAACTATTTTCTTTTTTGCAGACACGCCCAACTATCTTCCCACTCAGAGAGGAGACCAACGCGTTTATTCCGGAATGGATTCGTATCTTCTCAATACGAAGCTCCAATCGTATGTGGACCTCAATGGAGTTGTTGCTGAGATGGGATCTGGCTCTGGTCTGCAACTTATCACTCTTTTAAAGAGTCACTCAGGAATCGAGAGAGGAATCGGAGTTGAAATCGATGCGAGAGCTCGAAACCTCTCACAGTTCAATGCCGCTTTAAATGGGGTAGAAGATCGGTTTGAGATAGTGTCAGATCAAACCGCTTTGGCCGCTGCTCTTTCAGGTCAAAGAATCTCCCTCGGATTCTCAAATCCACCCTTTATTGCTGCACCAAGGGAGATACAAGCCTTTGATAAAACAGAAGAGCGAGCTATCTCACTGGATCTCAAGGCACTCTTTCCCTCTGCCGGATGGGGTGGGCACGATGGCCTCCGGATTACACGAAAATTTATCGACATCCTCAAACAGCACCTCAGCCCAAACGGAGAAATACTTATCTATTCTCAATTTACGGGAACAGACGGCGCTCCCGTTCAGATACTCGATCTCGCGGAGGAAGAAGGATTCTCAGCCTGCGCCTTTGAAACCTTCCCAAAATCGTCTGGTTACCACATGTCTGCCCCTGACTGGGGAGCCTACATATCGAAACACACGATGACACTCCATCCCGAACTTCCAAGGGAAGCACAGACTTGGCTGTTTGCTGCAACCGTTGAAATGCTTTCAAAGCAAGGGATAACACATCTGCACTCTGGTTTTGCTACTCTTCGCTTGAATGACAAGAGAGAACTTGAAAAAGATCAACCGAACGAGGATTCGTTGAAGCTGTATTCGGCGCTCCGTGGTTCGAGTGGCCTCTTACGAAGTTTTGATGGAATGATTCCTCAAGAGGACAGGGTCCAGCCTCCAAGGTTGGGAACGGGGAAGTATTATTGCCCTCCATCACGCCCTATCGAAGAGCGTTGGAATGACTCTCCTAACCCTCTTTTCCAAGGAGAACTCTATTCCGCGGAGGGGAGATATACCCTTACTGTTCATGAAGACGGCAACTCGTTTCAGTTCAGAGTGAGAGATTCAAAAGGAGAACTCGTCGAAAGTGGCGTCGTGCCAGAAACAACCGACAACCACTCTCGCTTTTCAGAGATTCTCGAAAGTATCCATGTCGTAGAGCCAATCAAGCTCTTGCGTCGGTGGCAAGTAGAGCAAGCCGGAATAGTGCCTGCAGCTCTTGTAAATCAATCAATCGGAACGCACTTTTCCGGGGATCTTCTGATAGAGGCTATCCCAGTCACTCACTCCTTCAGGGTTTCTCGGTGGCACGAACTCGCTCGAGAAGATGGGACCCGTGAAAGGCAGCCACCGGTCTACTCCCGATATCCTATGACTTCGTCACAAGGGCTTCGACTCAATGCCCTTATGCGACGAGAACGAAGCGCCTGGAAGCTCTAAGCAATTTTAAAGCTCCTCCTCACTACGAAACGGAGTTCGCGTCGCGCGTCGTCGAAGAGGGAGATTCGGTTTCTCACCGCTCTTTTTCTCTGCTTCCGCAAAATCAGCAAAGTAAAGATCAACGCCAAGTTCATCATCTCGATTTGAAAAAGTGATTCTGCGTTCATCCAGATAACTCCAAAATTTTTCAGCGGAGCCGAACCGAGCGATCTCACAAAACCCATCTACTTGAGGTGTTCCTATTCGAAAAAGCCTCCGTTTTGGATCGGGCAACACAAAGGCCTCCGAACCATCAGCCAGAACAATAGGAAATCCCTTCGAAAAATCGACAAAGGGTTTTATCTCCCTCCCGAGAATTCTCGGCAGCTCAAGCAGGAGTTCAAGTCGAGAATATGGGTCGTTTATATCTTTAAAATCGACATCAAGAAGCTCTCTCGGAGGTGAAGCAGCATGCACCAATTTTCGCTCTCCAAAGTGAATCGATCTCCCGTAAGGATTAAAATTATCGACCTCTTCGACGATACCTTCTCGTATTTCAAAAATCTGAATCTTCCACTCGTCGCTCCGAAGGGTTTCGGTTGAACAAGAAGATGCATGGGTGAAGATCGCTCGAAGCATCGACTCAACATCATCAGGACGCGGCGTCCAAAAAGTTCCCGGCCCAATTCGATCTTCCGCTGTTGCCCACTCCCCGCCGTAAACGGCTGGACAAACGATCCGATAGTATGGAACAGAGATGTGGTGTTGCTTAAGGCTGGCCTCAGTATCAAGGGTTGGCTCTTTCCCTACCGTTGCGATCGAGTTATGTGATAGTTGCCGCATGTCAGGAGTGTTATGGAAGCATTGCAGCGAAAGCATCGGCATAATTCAGGCCCAGTTTTCCGAATAAGGGCTTAAAAACACAGGAGATTCCATGCGGAAGAGACTTTTGGGGGTAGCGTTCCTTCTCCTTTTTTTCCCTGCCTGTAGCCACGTTCAAAAAACTGTGATGGCTGTCTCTGGAAACCCATACGAAGGCTCCAGTGACCTTCTCCCGCTTGGGGAAGCGACGTACAAGTCTCATTGCACTCGGTGCCACGGGATGACCGGACTGGGTGATGGACCCGATAGCTCCACTCTGACGGTAGCCCTCCCAAACTTTTCCGATGGAAGCTACGACAAGTCCCTTGGTCTGGTGGCCGGTAATATTACGTATGGCAAGCGAGAAGAGATGCCAGCTTTTCAAGATCAGTTGAGTGAGAAAGAGATTTGGAGCGTTGCCTCGTACATTCAATCCCTCCGACAAAAGACTTAAATTGCAAAAATCTCATCCGACATTCAGCCGATCGTGATTGTAATCCGATGAAGTCACAATCTTTTCTGTGGTCCCCCACCCCCTTGAGAACTAGCGCTTCGGGGTGAGTCGACGAATAATAGGAAGGAGCAAATCGTCTCTACCGGGAACGTTATTACGAGGAAAAATTCCATGCTTCGCCGACCTGAAAATACAATTGATTCGACTTCTGACCAATCGTTCATTCCGGGAGAAGAGGATTATTCGAAACACGTAAACCCGAAGTGGACAAAACTTCTCTCGATTATTGGAATAAAACGACAATTTACCCGGTGCGAGGGAATGAATCTCCATTCAAGTGACGGGCATACGTACCGAGATTTTCTCTCCGGCTACGGGGTCTACAACGTGGGACACAACCACCCCGCCCTCATTCGGAGTCTTATCGAGGAGCTCGAGCATCGTGGCCCTACTATGCTTCAAAGCCATATCCCCGAGCTCGCTGCTACTCTGGCCAGAAAGCTCACTTCTCTTTCCGGTACTCACCTTACAAGAACGTTTTTTACGAGTACCGGAAGTGAAGGAGTCGAGTCTTCTATCAAGTTCGCGCGAGCGTATACCAAACGAGATGGCGTACTTTTCTCAGAGGGTGGCTTTCACGGCCTCACCTATGGGGCGCTATCACTCATGAGTAACCCGTGGTGGAAGAAGGGATTTGGCTCAACTCTCCCCAACACTGTCGGAACGCCTTTTGGCGACCTCGATGCACTTGAGCGCCAACTAAAGACTGAAAAATTTGCCGCCTACATCACGGAGCCAGTCCAAGGCGAGTCGGGAATTCTTGTACCGACGAAGGAATTTCTCAGAGAGGCTCAACTGCTGTGTCAGAGATACGGAACGCTTTTTGTTCTCGATGAAGTTCAGACCGGACTCTACAGAACAGGTAAATTTCTGGCAGCGCACCACTTCGATCTTGAACCTGATATGGTGATCCTGGCGAAAGCGATGAGTGGCGGTTTTGTTCCGGTCGGCGCTCTCGTCATGAGAAAAGAAATAAGCGATGCGGTGTATTCATCAGTCGAAAAGGCGTTTGTGCACGCTTCAACCTTTGGAGAAAACTCCCTCGGAATGAGAGCTGCTCTCACGACTCTCCAGATCCTCGAAGATGAAAAGCTCGGAGAAAGGGCCCTCGTCCTTGGAGATCGGCTTCGGGAAGGCATTAATCGGATAGCAGAGCGATCGGAGTTTATAGAGGAGTGTCGTGGGCTTGGACTCATGAACGGGATTGAGTTTACAAAACCTCGCTCACTTTCGTTAAAGATGCTCTATGCCGGATTTACTACGGTTCATCCCGGTCTTCTCGGACAGATGATTGTAAAAACTCTTTTTGAAAATCACCACATTCTTACTCAGATGTGCGGGCACACTTACAATGTTGTAAAGGCCGTTCCTCCCCTGGTTGCCACCGAAGCCGATATCGATTACTTCATAGAGGCAGTTGCGAGCCTGGTAGACACGATGGAAAACACTCGTGCGGGCTTCTGGTCTCAGGGAGTAAAGATTGGCTTGCGAGCAGTGGCCGGATAAGAAAGGGTCGACGAGTACTACTCGTTGGTACAATTCACCTCGTCGAGTCCTGCTTTTGTGGGTTGCATTCTGTCTTGTCCTAGGCGTGTCAGGTTGGCTCTTTGGAATGCGAACCGTAATTCCTGGGCCCTCTTCTCGAGAGGCACTCCTGCGCTATCACGGAGAACAACTCGCATTTCAAGCAGGAATCCCACCGACTGATACACTGACAACTCTGCTCCATCACAACGAAAAGACAGCCGATAGTCCAGAATTTCGCTCGGCAATAGCGTCTCTCGTCGAGATGCTCCGCCAAAAGAAAAAGGAGACCTCACCCGATTCGCTTTTCCGATCCGTCAGAACAGTTGGCTATAGCGTATTTCTCGATGATCAATCGATCTTTGTTTCAAGCGATAAGCACTCAGTTCTCGTTTTAGCTCAAACAGAGCTTCCGGTTTCCGAGAGCGCAAAGGAGTTTTCCCACCTGCCAGCTCTCTTTGAGCATTGGCTTAAGTCCCATCCCGGCTTCACGTTGGGATATCTCAGTGAGGGAACTGGCGACAACGAGATCTTCGACCTTATTAACTCTGACCTTGACCACTCCCTCATCTATACCATCCCTTTGACTCTTCTCATTCTTGTTTGGGCATTTCAGTCCTTTGTAACAGCTCTTTTCCCGATGGCTATCGCACTCGGAAGTCTCATCGCCTCGCTCGGGTTCTCGGCATTTTTTAGCCACCTCTCTGAGCCAGTGAGCGCAACTGCCGCTCAGCTTGTCGTCCTTTTGGTACTCGCAATCGGAATCGATTACTCGCTCTTGATGGTTACGAGAGTCCGTGAAGAACTCCGTCGCGGCCAAAACTATCGCTCTGCGGTCTATATTGCCCGACGGACCACTGGAACTGCCATTGTTTGGAGCGGTGTAACCGTTGCCTGTTCACTGTTTGGACTCCTGCTCATGGATGACACGATCCTTACTTCTATGGCGCATGTCTCTATCGTTGCAGTGCTTCTTACTGTGGCTTCCACGATCTGCGCGCTCCCAGCTTTGCTCCTCGTATTTCAACGATTTGTTGAAAGAGTACCGCAGCGGAGTCACGAAACTCGCTCTCTTCTCTCTATCAGTCTCAACCGACCAATCCTTACACTTCTTGGAAGTATCGTTCTTCTTCTCGTCCTGGTCTCTCCGTTACGCCATATTGTACTCGGGAGCACTCTCGAGAGGGACATTCTCCCCTCGTCTATGCAAAGTTCACGAGCCTATCGGATGCTAGAAGGTTTCTTTCCAGACTATGCAGGTTCAAATTTTTGGATCGTCGCAAAACTCCCTCACGAAAGCGATGCTGACGAAGTCCTCGATGAATTTTTCTCGACTCTCGTCCTCGAACAAGATGTGTCGGGACCAATTGAGGCGCACTACTCAGACGATCGGACAGTCGCTCGATTCGAATTTTCGACCTCCGGCAATGGAAATGAAGAGAAGAACCAGCAACTCATTTCGACCATCCGAAATACGTATATTCCTGAGATACTCGAGCCAGCGGGTATAAAGGGTTTCGTCAGTGGGGTGCTGCCCTTTGTCACAGACGAGGCTGCTCGATACTCCGGTCGAACACCCATCGTTCTTACAGTTGTCTTGAGCTTGAGTTTCCTCTTTCTTCTCGTTGCCTTTCGCTCCCTTGCAATTGCCTGCAAGGCTATCGTGTTGAATCTTCTCTCGGCAGGGGCCGCCTTTGGCGTCCTCACCTTTCTTTTTCAAGGTGCTACTTTCGAAGGGTGGAACTACGGCGTCATAGAGAGTTTTGTCCCGGCACTTCTCTTTTCGATACTCTTTGGACTCTCGATGGATTACCACGTGTTTCTCCTCTCAAGAATACAGGAAGAGGCCGGCAAGGGACTTTCGACGGAAGAAAGTGTTCGAATCGGAATTAACAACACATCGCGCACCATAACCAGCGCTGCGCTCATAATGACCTGCGTATTCGTGATTATCGCCTGCTTAGAGCTGCCGGTTATGCGCCAGCTCGGAGTAGGTCTCGCGCTCGCGGTCCTGCTTGATGCAACTCTCATTCGCTCTGTACTGCTTCCCTCAAGCATGATCCTGCTTGGGAAGTGGAACTGGTACTTTCCCAAATGGCTCAGGTGGCTGCCCCGTCTTCATCTCGAAAGTGAACCGATATCTTTCCCTAAGGGCCCCGGCTCTCGTTTTTAGCTCCTCTGTCTGAGACTGAGGATTCGTCATTCTAGAAGGATTTGGTTAGCAATTGTAATAGTATTACTATTACAACATGCAGGTCTCACGCAACCCTTTCGCGAGAACCATCCCTCCAGCGAAATCACCTTCTGTGGATCTCCCAACTGGAGACCGGGACCTCGCCGGATTCTCATTTCCACCTCGCATGAACTTTGTCGAGAAGGAGAACACAAAGAATCCTGCTTCCAACGAAGGACCGCTTCCGCCTCAAGCTCTTTCTCGCTCTCTCTCATCAGACAAGCCAGCAGCAGACCCTCAAGATATTTGTCCCTATCGGCCGCCAAATCGACTCAATTTTGTTGATCGAATCATCGGAGGTGCAGAGAAACTCGCCACACGATACTTCAAACTCTTTCCGTGGGAGAAAATCGGCGACGGAAAAATATACGAGCATCTCGGTATTCGGACCTTTAAGAAATATCTCCCAACCACTGGGGATCTCATGACGCGCTATTTCTGGAAGCCAATTCTCGGCGAAGGAATGATCGAGGCTGGAGGTACCCGACAAACATCGAGGGCTCGAGACGCACTCGAGCTCCACTATCGGCGGACCTATACCTATGAATCGATACACCTAGCCTTTCTTCTCTTTTCTGCTCCCCAAATCTCGACTTTTTTCTTTCGCGGAGACATCAAAGGTGGGCTGATTCTTACCGGTCTCCAAGCGCTCGTGAATCTCTACCCGATTATGCTTCAACGATATAACCGCGCTCGACTCGATAGGGTTCTTGAGAAAATCCAAACGCCGCCTGAAAGGACGAGATCACCTCAACTCGAACCCGAAGAGAACGCGAACGCAGCGGCTTCCCCTGGAAAACCTCTCGCCTTATGAGCCAATCGTGTAAACCCCTGATACAAACGCCATTTTCGTGGCCTCTCAGAGCTCTCTCTCCTCAGGAAAACCCCATAACCTAGATGAGTTGCTCCCGTTCCTTCTTATCGATCGAGTCATGCTTTGGGCGGTCGAGTGTGTGACACACGAAACAAGAAACGGAGGTTAAGCTCATGGATCAGATTACGGCAAACAAGCTTTTGTGGTGGAGCCGGGTCAACGCAGGTCTGTTCGGGTTCATCGCTCTTCTCTTGCTCGTCGGAGGCCTTATGTACGGGCCGAAGATCAGCACAACGCTGGACAACGCCAATACCACGATGGAGGCGGCAAAACCGGCTATCGAGAAGATGCCGATGCTCGCAGACGATGTTGGGCAATTGACGGAGGTGACAACCGAACTGGTCGGAATCGCCCGAGAGCCGCTCAACGCCGCGGCAGACTCGGCAGTCGACACCATCCGGAACATGGACACCGACGAACTCGGTCGTGCTGCAACGGAGGGTACGAAGAACACGGCTCGAGATGTGCTTGACAGCGGCAAGCGAGCTCTTGATCGGGTCCTCCACAATCCTTCACAGGATGGGGAGAGCAACGATCAGTAAATCACGAAGCGGGGATGCAGAGTTATGCATTCAAAGGTTTTTCCTTGCGAGTGTACATTCACTCGCCCGCCCAAGGCATGACATATATTCGTGGGAAATGGGAAGGTAGGGGTAGCCAAACCTTCCCAAAAAGAGGACTCAGTCCTCGCTCGGAGTCGAAACTCAGCCGGGGTTGCCACCAGGAGCTTCGCCGGTCGGACCGTTTTCACCATCCCCGTCGGAGTCATCTTCTTCGCCGAAGAAGTCAAATGGACTTCCACCACCAGGCATAAATCCCCCCATCATCTGGAGGAAGCCGGTGCCGCCGTTCTGCTGCACACTGCGCGCACGGTTGATAGCGGTCGAAGCCGCCTCAATCACCGCCTTCGTATCGGAAAGATAACTCTCGTGAATGAGATGCGCTTGGCGAACATCCGAGTACCTTTCGAGGACCTCTTTGTCTCCCTCGGCCAGCACCAAGAGGCGTTCCGCTGTTTCGAGCCCCCAAATAGTGCCCTCGAGTCGAACAAATGATTGCTCGATCTGTCGGTTGCAGGCCTTGGCGGTTCGAACCATTCCCTCCATGAGTTTCAGGGGAAGCCCCTGCATCATCTGGTGCATCTTGTCCAGCATCTCCTCGGGAATCGGCGCTTCTCCACCGAAGCCCTCACCGAAAATCGGCTGGGGCTCGGTCTCTGTTACAGCCCCGTCTGTTGGCTGAGTTTCACGCGACTTTTCGATCGCCTTTTCAAACTCCGCCTCGATATCAGAGATGTCGAGCGCATCGGCGAGGCTCGGGGGAATGAGCTGCTCCCGCAACGCTGCGATCTTCGCAGACACCGCCTCGGCCACTTCTCTGCACAGATCGTTCGGAAACTCCGGCTGTCCATTGTGGTCACGATTCATGAAATACTCCTTTCGTTAAAACCTGATTCTCAAACGAGAATACTACCCAACTACCCGGACCCATTTGGGAACAGCCTACTTTCGCGTATGAAATTAACCAAAAAGATATTTGCTTAGCGAAACGCTCGCTGAGATAGTAATACTATCAACAAAGTCTTCAGAACGAAGAGGTTCAGATATGACGAGAGACCCTCTACACACCTCGCGCAACGCTCGCCCGCTTCAAAACGAAAGCACTTCGAAATTTTGGTCTAACACCGCCAAAGACATAGGTTATGCCGTAGCAGGAGCGGCAATAGTTTCAGCGATTGCGGCAGTGGGGATAAAGATAGATCAGGCCGTCAACCCAGAGATAATCCAGGCCCTCACTGACAATTGGAGCTGGTGGAAAGTCTTTACCTCTCATCATGCAATGGCGGCCTTAGCACAGTCACATCCTCTTGGTACCTTTGGAGTATTCGGAGCAATTGGCGCAATTCAAGGATTGTTGGCCCGCAAGGCCTTCGAATGACCGCGAATCAAAAAGAGAAGAGAGTTCACGCAAGGTGTTTGATCCAAGAATCAGTCGAAGAAACTCTACGAGAGATTCCGATTGAGTATGTTCACCGTGAAGATCAGGAACGTGCGAAAGAGGAACTCACAAAACTCTATGCAAAGCTCGCGCTCGATCGCGTGTATTCGGAGCTGTCACCAAAACTTCAACGAAAGATGGCAGAATCACTCGTCGATGTCCGCAATCGAGACAAGGCTCTCTCAGTTCTTAATCGCCTTATTCCAAAGCATAGAGAAAACATCCTTCGAGACATCGCTCTGTGTCGCGACGAAGTTTTAAAAACCATTCGGGTGAACTTCGCTCGAGAGAGTTCTTTGGTTTTAAAGTGATGGCATCAAAACGAAAGTGTGCCATCAAAGAGGATCACCACTAGTGCTCAGTCCCACATTCTGGGCAGGTATTCAGAGTCCTTCCGTCCTCAAGGAGAAGGACATACCGACAGCGTCGACAGATCTCACCAGCTCGCACCGACTCTTTAAAGTTTCGCTTCCACTCACGATAGTCTCGATTGAGAAAACGTCCAACTGGAGAGCGGTTAAAGAGCCACAGGCAAAAGACGCCAAAGCTCAGAGCGAGAACCGTAAAGACAAAGTAGTAACTATTGGCGAGAAGAGACGAGAACGGTTCGGGGAGGCTGCTGGTAAAGTTTGCCATGATCACAGCAGTCACAAAAAACCCCGTGATACCGAGAAAGAAAGCAGCGAAGAGCTTTCGCAAGTGCCTCTCCGTCTTTTTCCTCGGATACCTCTCCGCGACTCCAATCACGATGTTCAATCGACTTGCCTCATCGTCAACGCCACACGACGTCTTCATTACAAAACCTTTCTGTCGCTATTTGCGACGCAAAACTTTCGTTTCAATGCCTCTTTAACGGTATCGGAGAATGGAAATTTATCGAAGACAATTCCGAAGAGAGAAAATTGCCATTCTCAATCGTGCGGCCCTTCGAGGCCAAACGAGAGACCAAAGTGAAGCACCCGAGAGACGAGTCGAGAACGAACGACAAATTTCCCCACAAAAGAGAGCGGATCCGGAAGAAAACGGAGAACTCCTCCAGCCCCTCGAAGACGACGTTGTGTGTCTTTTGCCGTCCGAAGCCAGGTCAAGAGTTCATCAGGCAGAAACACCGAACCTCCGGCGGTTCCGACATCTAAGCCCAGCTCAACGGCAGCGATAAGGAGCAGTACTTTGGCGTCTCGCTTTAGCTTTTCATCCTCCATCGAATACAGAGCGCGAGCATCGGCAAATTTCTTGAAAGGTCCTACAACTGGAATGAGATCGATACCGAGTTTCGCTCCAACGTCGAGCACGGTAGCGCTCGCTTTTGGGTTCGTTCCAAATCGGTCGACAAACGAAGCAATTATTTTTCCCACACGGGTTGGTTTTCGAATCGCGAGAGGAGAGACCGGCTCCAAGCCCTCAAGAAGATTCTCGCTTTCTCCTCTCTTCGATCTTTCGCTTGGAATGATCTGCTCGCGGTTAAATTGAGCTTCTGCAAGGGGCGAGACAGAGAGAGCACACTGCGGTTCGGGGAGCAGTCGCTCTTGCTCTCTATCCAAAGGCTTCCCACAAAACTCAATCATATGAGAATGATACTGAATATTTGCCGGCTAGAGAAAAGCTTCAATGCAAAAAATATTGTAAAAGGGGCAAGAACACGCTTTCTTGATTAGAAGTGATTGCATGAGCAGTCCCTTAAGAAAATCCTCTCTTTCTTTCTGGCATCGAACTACTCTCGCTCTTCAAGAAGTCTACGAAGCTCCGAATTCTCCGCTCGAAGAGTCGTATTCTCTCGTCGAGTCGCCTCGAGATCAAACACAAGGTATTTTACCGAAAGCCGAAGCTGGTCAAGTGACCCCTGCAGTTCCCGAATTGTCGCTCGAATCCGTTCTCCTCGAAGTCCAAGTGCCTTCTCGAGTTGAGCCCTTTGAGCCTCCGAAAGTTCCGGAATTTTGCTCAACGCATCCTCAAACCACGAAGAGCGCCCTTGCTCAGACATTCAAACCTCCTTGCGCGTTGCGCGGTCTCAAGTGAGCAAAAACCCGATCTTTGCTCACTTGAGATAGGGGGAAACCGTTAAGAACTCATGCAATCCACGCTCTAAGATGCCAGAGCTCAAGCAGCTAATCACATCTCTCTTCCCCGAAACCAACGGAGAATCATACTTAATAGCGAGAGAGGCTATCTTAACCCATTGAATTAACTAAGGCACCTTCCAATAAAAGGTATTTTTATTACTTTTTATGCTACCTGCATTGGTTGCTCTCAGATAACCCAACCAAGACTGCAGTCGAGCGACCGCTCCTTCTGAGTGGTGGAGTTCTGAAAGTGACATGCAGCGAGGTCTGAGTTTAGCGCTGAGGATAAAGATGAGATACCGCTGTTTGAAAGCATTTCCTTTCGTTGTCTGTCTCTTTTCAATTGTCAGTCTTTGGCCGATCAGCCTTCGAGCTGAGCGAATCTCCCTTCCCTTCTCCGATCTCGTTGAAGCCTACAACTCGAAGTTGACTTGTGTCGAAGTGAACGGCTCACGAGAAATCGCCAGAGTCGAGGCGGAGCAAGAATCAACTTTCGAAGTGACGCGTATCTCCAATCGAAGGCTTCGTAAGAGATTGAGGACTTTGAGAAGAAATGGTAACCGCCGCCGCGCAAAGAGATTAGAGCTCTTTCTCGCAAGATGCCAGGGAGAAGAAAGCCTCCAAGCCGAGGATTCCTCGGACTCTCCTCTCAGTGACAAACCCGGGCCCGAGGGGAACACATCGAAAGGAGACCAAGGAGGCCCTTCCCTTGCTCCCGATCCGTGTCCAGGCATGGAAGGTGCGCGAGTCTTTCCGGTGAATGGTCTCTGCCCCTCACCCTCTACAGAAGTAGTATTTATCTCTTCAGAGGGTCCTTTTGGAGATGGTTCTTCACATCAACTCCCTCTTGTACCGCCAACAGAGACTCTGATTCTTGAGGGTGACCGCTGGTATATCCTCGAACGGGGAAAAACATACTCGTTCGAAATCGCTCTGCGAGGGGGGCTCTCGGCGATACGACCTGCGGTAGTGACGAGCTACGGGTCTTCTGTTGAGCGACCTCTTGTTCTCGCCCAAAACGGAGGCGATGGGATCCGCGATGACCTCGGCACTTCCCCACTCCTTCACACTGTAATTTCTGGGTTACACCTCAAGCCTGTGGTTGATAGACGCGGAACTGGCATAGATATCGTCGTCCCTTCAGGTGAGAACCTCGTTGTCGAGGATACTGTTATCGAGCGCTTCAACGAAGGCGTCGCCGTTGATACATGTTGCGGCAGTCAAACCGGAAGGTTCAACGGATTCACGCTTCAAGACAGCATCATAGTCGACAACGGTCCATCGAGTCCGATGCCCGACAATCGCGGTCAAGGGCTCCGTTTGGAGCGGGTCGACAATACCGTCATACGCCGAAACCTCTTTGACTTTAACGGACACCCATCGAACGATCCTGAGAATGCAACACACTTTAACCACAATATGTATCTCCATGAAGAGTCAGGTCCGGTCATTGTTGAAGATAATATCGTTGCAAATGGCTCGAACAACGGAATCATGGCGAGAAACGGGTGCCGCTCGGTTGCAAGAAACGTCGTTTATCGAAACGCTTCGTCAATAGTGTGCGGTTCCGGTGAAGGAGTCATATCCAAAATCACAGACAATGTCGTTCTTGAAGGACGCAGGTTATCCACGAATCCTGGAGCAGCCGGAAACAACACGACCGCTTGGGGGATTCGCCTCGTTGGAACTTGGGATGCGCTGGTTTCTGGAAATATTGTTGCTCACTCTAATGATCAGCAGTTGAATGATAGAAATGGGAGTTACGCTTTCGGAAGTGGACTTGATGGTCAACTCGCAAGTCAATTCTATGGAACATTTCGGAACAACATTGCCTACGAATGGGGGGAATTTCCACTTAACATATCCGGCTCCTCCTCTCGATACGATCGACTTACGTTTGAGCGAAACGATTTCCGACAAAATTCAGGGATCTTTTCCTTCTTCCAAGGTGGATTCAATTCAGAAAGATTCCGATTTGAGCAGAACGTCTACAGTCACCCGCTCATACCTGGTGAGTTTTGCTCTCTGGAGAACGCAGATGACCTCACCTCAGATTCTCCTGGCCTCTATTCCGGTGGAGATTATTCGTTTCTTGAGTGGCTCGGAATTGTTGAACCAACAGCCATCGGTACGAACCTCGACTTTTCTGAAATTCGATATCCAGATCCCGACAGAAACTTAACGAGATATGCACAATCAATTCATCTCGACGATCGGAATCATGACGGAATAATAAATGATCGCGATCTCTTCTTGGCAGCTCGGGAGGTTTCACGACTGAATCCACGTCCAGAACTCTCTGCGCGAGCCATAGCGAATTACGTACGAGAGGGATTCGATATGACTCCCGTGCCATAGCCGAGAGTGTACTGCGGATGGCGTGTGCCCAGAATGATTCAGGAGCCCCCGTGCGCATGAGAAAGAGTACGACATTGTTTGGTTATTTATATTGTGAGGTGTACCAATGAACCAAAGAAACACTGAGAGAAAAAGACTCGCTCTCCTTGGAGCCTGTATTTTCGCAATCACGTTGATAGTTGGTGGATGTGCGACTCACCGAACACGTGATGCTGTTCGGAGCATTCAGGCTCTGTCACATCTTGCTGCAGCACCTGTTATCATCGTGGATGAGGCCAAACGACGGGCGGAACTCGAGCAGGAGAGAAGGCGGACTGATGTAGGTCGTCCAGACGAGATGAACGGTGGAGAGAATCTTCGTGAGAGCAAAGACCAGTCTTTTTCGGCTCAATCTTTTTCGACTCAGTCTCAATCGCTCTTCCACAATCACATCGACCTACACGAACTCATCGAAGAAGCGCTCGATTTCGTGAGTGCCCAATACCGAGGATTATCTGACGAAAACCTGGCATGTGCTATAGACATATTTTCAGGAATAATTGCGGATCTCATTTCGGATGACGCTCTCGCCAGAGATCCACTTTACCTCGAGGAGAGAATTTACGATCTCGAAGATTGTGGTCTCGATCTTGTTTCAGACTACGGTCAAGAGATTCCCTAGCAAGGAACTGTAAGAAATCAGGATTCACGCTAATGCGCCGCAGTCACCTCTTTTCACCATATTATCTGAAAATGGGTGGATCTGGTGCATAGAGCTCATCGAACAGAAAGCGTTCGGTGAGAAAACTTCTTAAGAAGGAAGGGACCCTATGCTTAAGCTCGATCAACTCGCTATCGCAGAACCCACAATTCTGCAGAAGGAACAATTTCCTCCTCATCTCCCTCCGGCTCCATCGGAAGCAGAAGTAATCACTTCCAAGACACAGATTGAACAAACCATCGGACTTCGCTCTCTCTTGAGGACCGATCCAAAACTTTTCGAAAGGCACTTTCACCGAGCTTTCGATCTCTATTGTAGGGCGTTTCCAGATCCTTCTGAACGAGAACCACAAGAGGTCCTCCGAGGCTATCTTGAGGACCCGACGAGTGAATTCAACATCTATGTTATGTTTAATCGCGATGGCGAGCTTATCGCCGGAAGAAACGTCGGAGTACGCCAAGCACAGCTTCCAAGCGGAGAAACGTTTCGCTTTGCAGTCGGTGAACAC
>JAGRAO010000298.1 GCA_020434565.1 Bdellovibrionales bacterium | reverse complement strand
GAAAATCTCCTAGCTGGAAATCCATTGTTGTTATGCTGGTTTGTGATGAATCTCACACACCCTCACCTCTTTTGAGCCGACTCTTTGTGAGCGGTCATGAAAGAGCATAAATCCAAATCGTTTAGTTCTTTCTCGCGGCTGACGAGAATTAGCCTGTCAGGCAATACTCGGTTGGCTCTTCGCCAGAGTGGTCTTTGAGGGTGGTAATTATGGTGCGGTGTCGTGTTGCTCTCTCGTTGTGCATCTTCGCGAGTCTCTCTCTCTCGGTTGTAAAAGCAGAAGCTCCGTCTATTCCCGATGGACCCGAGGGAACAGTTTTTCAGTGTGTTGAAGCCGAAGATGATATCGGATGCTACGGATACCTCGAAGATGGAGATGGATTCGAAGTTACCTTCGCTTATGCTCGGAGATACCTCCGGCGTGCCTTAAGGATTACGAGAAGATCAATTCGACGGTCGCGCAGAAGAGGATTTTTTGAAGACCTCTCAACGTATCAGTCTCAGCTTGATCAATACAAACTCGTGAAAGCGGGCGTCACCTCCTGTTACCGTTACGATGATCCTTACTGTGGAGACTCGGGTTCTGGCGGTGGTGGCGGAGGAGGAAACGAGAACCTCGGTGGAAATCGTTCGCTCTCGGAGGCGTGCGACGCCCTCGGAGGGCCGGTTTCAGCTGATCGCTTTGGAAATGGATCGGTGGTCCATCGAATTATCAACGGAGCGGAGTGCAGTCCAGTTGGAGCTCCAACCATAAAAATTCTTTATCGTGGATTGCAGCACTGCAGTGGGACTCTCGTGAAGAGCAACAAAGTTGTTACAGCTGGACACTGTGTTCAGGTGAGGTGTTCTGACCTTACCGTTGATGACGGAAGTGGGAACGAGGTCGGTATCTCAAGTTGTACCGCTCACCCGAGCTACAATTCGAACACGCTCTCGTACGATGTCGCCGTTTTGACTCTTTCTCAGTCTCTCTCAAACGAAACTATTCCGGTAAAAACGACGGGTGCTCCAGAAGTAGGTGCAACCATAGCGCTTGCGGGATACGGGCGGAATCTCTCGGAACTTGGTGAAAATATCGATTCCGAAGCGCTTCTTGCGACGTTTGCTATAGTCACTGACGTTGATACTCAAGGGATAACTTTTCAGTACAGCAGCAGCAACTCAAGCTACGGCAATACCTGTAACGGTGACTCGGGAGGACCAACCGTAGAGGACGTGAACGGTACCTGGATGCTCGTTGGCGCAACTTCGAATGGGTATGCCGAGAACTGTGGAATGACCGAAGGAAGTGATACCTCTGTCCAATCAAACCTCACCTCGAGCTGGGCGCAGAGTTTTCTCTCTCAACAGGGGTGTCTCTAGAACAACACTCGACAAAATCCTTTAGAGTTGATACGAACACTGGGCTTAAACCTCGGGGTGGCTCGTTTGTGGGCCTGAGATGTCGGTTTCGCCGATGAACCCGTTGAACCTGATTCGGTTTGTACCGACGTAGGGAAGGAGTCCAATGCCTCGCCACTTTCATATATTCCATCTCTACTTTCTCTTTTTGCTGTCTCCCTTAATTGCACTTCCAGTCCGCGGGTTTGCGGAAGAGCAGCAGGGGCGTCCGGTCCATGGATTTTCCGAAGTTTCCTCTCCAGGAATCGTTGTTGAAGGCACTTCGCTTGAATCTACGCTTTCGAGCCTCCCAGCAAGCGCGACTGTCGTGTCAGGCGAAGAGGTTGCTGAGGCCGACCCTTCGTCCCTGCAAGAACAGATCATTCGGCTTCCCAATCTTAATTTTGCTGGCGGCTCTTCGAGGCCGCGTTTTTTTCAGATTCGGGGAATCGGTGAGCTCGAACAGTATGAAGGGGCTCCCAACTCTTCGGTCGCGGTTATTGTCGACGATGTTGACCTTACAGGAATTGGCGCTGCTTTAACGCTTTTTGATATCGATCAGCTCGAAGTTCACCGTGGGCCTCAGCCGACCCGCTTCGGTTCTTCGGCTCTCGCTGGAGCGCTTCACATTAAGACGAGCGATCCGACTCAATCAACGAATGGCCAAACTCTTCTTACCGTCGGAAATGATGAACTTATTTCAGGAGGAGCTGCGTTCTCGACACCGCTCTCCGATCAAATAGCTCTCCGTCTGTCAGCCTTTGGACACGCTCAGAACGGTTTTCGCGACAACGACTTTCTCGGCGTTGATGATACGAATGAGAGAAAGGAGTTTACTGGGAGAGCAAAACTCCTCTTTGAGCCGAGTGACAGGAGCCGTTTCCTTTTGTCATTTACCGATGTTGATCTCAATAACGGATACGATGCTTTTACGATATTCAATGGATTCCACACTCAGAGTGACCGACCGGGCTATGACGAAGAGCGACTGAGACTCGGGTCGCTTCATACGGAGATCGATGTTTCTCCGAGTGACACGCTCCTGACAACGACGAGTTTTTACAAATCCGAGGTTGACTATGCATTCGACGGAGATTGGGGAAATAATCCTTTTTGGGAGCCAAATGCGCCCTATGATTACTTCTCAGATCAAGATAGAGCACGAGAGGTTTTTGCTCAACAGGTTCGTCTGAGAGGAACTCTTTTCGGATCCGAGGTTCGCTACCTGATTGGGAGCTATTTTCAAAGTTTTCAGGAAGACACACAAACGAACGAATTTTCGGACAATATTGTTTACGACTCATTGGATTCTGACTACGAAGCCGATACCTACGCTGGCTTCGGGAGCCTCGAGGTACCACTTGCGGAGAAACTACGACTCTTGCTCGGAGCAAGGTTGGAACAACGCGATGCTCGGTATGTTGACTCTCGCGAGTCGTATTTTACTCCAGACGACTTTTTGTGGGGAGGAAGCGCCACTCTGCAATACGACCTCACTGATTCGTTGATGACCTATCTTCTCGTTTCGCGGGGTTTTCGTGGTGGTGGTTTTAATTCGAGTCCGAGCACGCCAGCCGATAGAATGACGTATTCACCAGAGTCACTCATCAATCTCGAAGCAGGAACCCGATTCTCTGCTTTCGGGGGAGATGCGAGTGGTTCGCTCGCAGCGTTTGTAAACTGGCGAGAAGACCAGCAAATAAAGCTCTCGCTCCAAGTTGATCCCGACGATCCACTTTCTTTTCTGTATCTCACGGATAATGCCGCTCGTGGAAAAAGCTATGGTTTAGAAGCAGAGGTGCGGTATGCACCAACTGAGAATGTAGAGTTCCGTACTTCGGGTTCCCTGCTTGATACTGAGATCGTATCGGTTCAAGAATCCCTGGCGGCGCTAGAAGGGCGAGATCAATCTCATGCGCCAGAATGGCAATACTTTGCCGAGACTGAATATTTCTTTTCAGAAGAGATCTCGGGATTGATTGGGGTCTCCGGGCGAGACGCGTTTTATTTCGATGATAGTCACGATCAGCGATCGGAGCCGTACCATTTGCTCCATGCCGGGCTCTTTTATCGTGCGGACAATTGGGAGCTCCAGCTTTGGGGGCGAAACCTTACTGACAAAGAATATGCGATTCGGGGCTTTTACTTTGGGAATGAG
Organism: Bdellovibrionales bacterium; assembly: GCA_020434565.1. Taxonomy (GTDB): domain Bacteria; phylum Bdellovibrionota_C; class UBA2361; order UBA2361; family RFPC01; genus JAGRAO01. Next base: position 105 of record JAGRAO010000298.1, on the reverse strand, counting down.
CCTCCAGATTTTCCTGAAAAAGAGTATGTTCAACTGGCGGACCGAAGAAGTTTTGGTGTGACCTGGAGATACTTTTTCTAGCGTATCGGGTTCTATGCTGAGGAC
>JAGRAO010000297.1 GCA_020434565.1 Bdellovibrionales bacterium | reverse complement strand
GCTACTCTCCTTCGGAGCTTCAGAAGCGGCGAACTGAAAAGGATGCCGAACAGTCGGCCCTTACAAAGTCGATGGAGGAACTCCTTCCAATGAAAATCCTCGGATGTCCCGAGATCATCGGAAAGCCGTGTAGTAAATACGAGGATGGTCTCCGCTCGAATTGCACGCAATCAGATGGGAGTGATGCATACCTCTGTTGTGCTTCAAATGTTCCTGATGGACCCCTTGGGCGGTGGCTTGAGTGTGACTGGAACGATGAAGATGGGGTCGTTGGATGCGACTCTGTTCTGAGCCAGTCTTGTGAGAAAAAGAATGAGCCACTCGTTTGTGCCGAAGGGGCTTTCGACTATCTTGCGCTTCAGTGCATAACTCTTAGCACAGCAGAGCGAGCAGTATGGACGCGATCTCCGTTGCCACTTTGTGGCAGGCATCTTGGAAGTCCTTGCGTAAAGGGGAGTTTTCTCTGTCTTGGAGAGGAGGAAAAATTAAATCGCCTCTGCTGCTCGTTTGATGCAAAGCTCGGGGAGCGGTCATATCTTCCGTGCGGCTCGCAATGAGGCCGAATGGCATTCTGGGAGAATGCTATTCCCTCAGTGGGCTTCGTCCAACCGCAAGGTATGCAAAAAGGTTTGCGAGGTCTTCGTCTGGCACCTCGTCTTCCGTAAAGTACATCGGCTCTTCGCTGATTCGTTCCCGAAGCTCAGGAAATGTAAGCCGCGTGCGCTTTTCATGACATCCAGCACAGGTTTGTTCGAAGACATCCTGGCCTAAAAACGCATTGGCGGAAAGCTCAGCAGGAATTTCAAATACGTCGTATCCGAGTGCTGTGACATTTCCCTGTGGGTCAAAATAGGAGTTCTGAGTTCCTTGATTTCCTGGTGTAGGGGTGGGAGTCGGAGAATCGGTCGTTTCGCAGCTCCCGAGGGATGCGTTATAGAGCTTCTTTGCGTTTTGGAGCTGTTTCTTTTTTTTGGAGGAGCGGTCCTTCTTATAGGCCTTCTTCTTGAGTTTTACGATTTCGGATAGAGAGGTGAAGGTAAGCGTGGAGCCCTTTTCCTTGACCTTTCCAGCCTCACCCTGAAAGCAGAAGAGGGAGACTTCTTTCGTTCCCCCTTTCCTTGGGAGCTGCACTGACACCGCTGATATATCGTTTTGAGACACAGAGGAAGTCGCTGCGATGCAGCTCGCGGTTGCAACTAAAAGGAATATCCGTTTCATGCTTTTCCGTTAGACAAACAACGAGAGGTTTGTTCTGTCGAAGCTCTCAGTCAAGATACTTGCGGTATTGAATCCCATGCCGTTTGCACCGATGACTTGATCCCAGAAATTTCGAGAGTCAACCTGCATCGTCCGCAAGAAGCTCCCAGCCGAAAGAATCTCGCTGTTCGATGGAGTTGGGGAAACAAGCCTGCCACCGTTTACCCTTCCGCCCATAATGAATACCGGTCCCTGATTTCCGTGGTCAGTTCCTTCTGAGCCGTTTTCAAATGTTCTCGTGAACTCTGACCAAATTACGACTGTGAGGTCGTTGAAACGGCCCATCACCTTGATTGATTCAATGAGTGCTTGGAGCGAGTTATCAACGTCATTCAAATTGTTTGGCATGCTGCCTCGTTCATTTGAATGGGTATCAAAACCACCCTTTTCGAGATAGAAAGCGTGGGCGCCTATAACCGATGAGGCCTGTATAAGACGAGCGACATCGAGACAGTCTCTTCCGAATGAAGAGTTTGGAAATGCAACCGGGGTCGGGACGCTGGAACTTGCAATTCCCCTTATCGTATCTGCTGCGCTCTCCATCGTGTCTATCGAAGAGCGAATCTTGGCTTTGGTGGCATTCAGAGCGCTGGTATCTCCGGCCAACACATTGCTCCGAATCATCTCAACCCACTCATTTTCGTCTGTACTCTTAAATTCGGTACCATTGAGGGTTGCGAGACTCTCCAATTCACGAGCACCGGGGCAGCTTCCTTCGATGAGCGGGTCAGATCCAGCAAGAGAGATAGAGGAAAAGAGCCCGGTTAATTGACACGACATCTGATTCAGCACCCCTGGCTTATTGGTAGGGGAGGCGCTTCCTGTCATCCACATTCTTGCTGCATCCTCATGCGAACGGCTGTGGCTTGGAAAACCCACCTGATTCACAATCGCGAGGTCGCCATCAGTAAAAAGCTGCGCGAGATAATCAAAAGATGGGTGAAGGCCTTGAGAGGCTGTAACCGCATGAGAGTCGTCTGGTCCGTACGATATGGTTGGATTCTTGTCACGCCAAGCTGAAGCATAGATTGGAGCGAGCTGATACGAAGCCCCGCCAGCGAGATTGACGACAACGAGAATCGGATTTGAGGAATACGCCGCGCGGTGCTGTGGGGCTGCAAGTGCCCTCGCGATAAAATTCGGTGAGAAGCTCTGATGCACTATTGAGCCGCACGTCCCTAAAGTCGCATATCTCAAAAATTTTCGTCTCGATGGTGAATGTTTACACATAAAAACCCCCTTAGTCGTTCAAAAATCTATCGTAAATAAAATTCGTCGAGAGTTAAGAGTACGGCAAGCAGCCCAAGAACTTTATCCTCGAGCAGCCAACTTGGAGCATCAGGAGAAGGATCAAACGCTTCGCGCTTGGCAAATTTCTCTCCTTCGGTGCACCCGTACTCAGCGACTTCGTAGGAATCACAGTTTTCCCAGTTATAGTCGAGGTAACGAATGAGCTGAGCTTTCTGAGCGCTGTTGATTCTCACTCCTAGAAGCTCTACCAGTGAATCAACGAGTGCCTCAGATGCTGGTTTTCCGTCTGGAAGGTCTTTGACAAAGAGGTCATAAATGTCGACACCCCAGTTCTCTCTGTATGAGCTGTTTCGCAAGTCGTTCATGAATCGATTCACGACATTTCTTCGGGAGATGACATACCCTTCGCCTGCGAGCTGGAGCATCTTCCAGCCGAATATTCGCCCTGCCTGGTTATTTCCGGGTTTTCCGAGAGAATGACCGAGATCATCGAGACGGTCTTCAAGGCTTCGGTGATTGACTTTTAGTCCAGTCTTACGAAGAAATCCGATGAGAATATCCATCGGACTCTTTGGGAGGATCTTTTCGTTGTCTGCACTGTACAACTCCTCTGAGAGCATCATCTTTCGAAATGCGTTATGGAGTTTTCCTCCATCATTTTGAATTTGGTCGGCGATAAACTGTACCGCCGCATTTGATGGAGCCGGAGTGAGATAGTTTGAGAGAAGCTCTTCAGCCATATGAGTATAGGTCTCGGGATGGCTCAAGATTGCATCCGCGGCGTCGTCTGCGTCGACGATAGTGGTTTCAAACGGCTGACCGAAGAAGAGAGTTTTTGGGCCAGGCACGAAGCCTGCAGGCTTAATAACCGGGTTTTCTACTTCGACAAACTCTCCGCCTCCGATTGGGATTTCGTCTGTGTCATAACCACGACCACTGAGCGCGAGTGCCAGTTCAGCGATATCGAAGGGAGTGTAGTTCGCTTGGCCCGATCGGTTGTCCGGGCTCATCGAGGCGAGTTCGAGCCACTCGCGAGCAAAGTTTTCGTTTGGAGGAGTAAGCTCGTTGAAGACAGAGTTTTCTCCGAGGTCCAAGTTCTGATAGGCAACGAGGGGATCATCTTTCACGTACTGAAGGTAGTAGGCATAGTCGAGAGCC
>JAGRAO010000296.1 GCA_020434565.1 Bdellovibrionales bacterium | reverse complement strand
CCTCAAAACTTAATGGTAAAGTGGCCTGATCAAGTCGAGCTCCAGGATATGTAATACTTGTTGCAGAAGGAAGATCTCCTGCTTTGCGTCCGAAGAGACTCAGCACCTTATCAAACATCTCCTTCGCTCCAACCGGGGAACAATTGCTAGAACAAACACAAGATGACCCAATTGGTCAGTCACTCTGAGACGATATCACAGATTCTTCGCCTAACTCAAAATCAGAAAGATGTTAACGTTCCGCTTTGCGAGGACGATCCCGGAAGCACTCTTTCTCCAGCCCAAAACTCCTCAGACCTTGAATGACTTTCGAATGATGAGCCGCTGCAACGATTCCACCTGAAAAAGAGTTCGCGCCTTTAAAATGGTAATTTTCCCTAGTCTCGTGAGGCACAGTTGCTCCCGAAAAAACATCCTCTCTTGAGACAGTTACGAAGAAGAGCTCTTTCGATCGCAGGTTCTCCAAATTCTTCGTAGATTTTCTATCGGCAGAAAAAGACTCCAATTGTAACTAACCCGTCCAAAAATATCGATTATTTCTCTTAGGAAGTTTGTCGTACACGGAAGTTCGAAGTGATATCTCTCGGAAAAAATCTATTCTCCTTGCGAGCAGTTGAAAACCTCAACTCTTCGACATCTTCTCTTTCTTCAACCTTTGAAAGACTCTCAAGTGGACTTCGAATTAATCGTGCAGCCGACGATGCAGCAGGTCTCGCAGTAAGTTCTGCTCTAAACGTAAAGAGTAGAGTTCTCAACCGAGCCCAGTTAAATATTAGTGATGCAACTTCTTTTCTCACTATTGCAGATGGAGCGCTTTCACAAATTGGTGGGCTGCTCACTCGCATGGGGGAGCTCTCAGCTCAAGCAGCAAACGGGAGCTTTTCAAGAGCACAACGAATTAGTCTGAATGATGAATACAGCGCTTTGGACAAAGAAATTCGACGAATTGCTGCGTCTACAAAATTTAACGGGATCTCTCCATTTAAGGGTCGCGCGGTCGATCCAACTTCAGAGCTCATTATTTCAAGTAGCTACTCTCCCGCTGAGGAATTTATCTCCGCGAACGGTCGATACGTTGCCTTTCAAGATAACTCCTTGAGCCCAGCGGGATTAGCCGTATACGACTCCGTGACCGGCACTACGACTTCCATCGATGCTTCAGACTTAGGCTATACTGGAGCCATCAATCCCAGAGGTGTGACCAACGATGGAAAAGTTCTCTTCCGCCAAGCTGATGCTGCCTCAGCCACAAAGAAAGACCTCTTTCTTTATGACACTACTACTGGCGACTTAACCAAACTAACCAACTCTCTCAACGCTACCGATAACGCTGGAGCATCAATCAGCGCTGACGGAAGTACTGTGGCTTTCCTCTCAAAGACCATCTATACGAACGGCGGCACAAGTGATTCCGCTTCTGGAACCACAGCGAATTTCCAGCTCTATGTTGTAGATGTAGACTCAGGAGTCTTAAGAGGAATTCAGACTGATCTCGTAAATTATACCGCAGCTCCAAAGCTCAATGCCGACGGGACACGGCTTGCAATCGCAACGACCGATGACCTCGCAGGCAATGGAGTACCACTGTTTGCAGAAGTTTTTTCGGTTAATCTCCTTGACGATACTCTCTCATACACACAACTGACATCAGGCTCGACTGAAAACCACATCGTGAGAGGGCTTGATCTTGATGGGAATGTCATCTCATATCAATCCACCGCAGCTGACATTTATCGAACCTCTGCAGATGGGAGCAGCTCAAGTCTTCTGTTAGACCTTGATGTGATCACAAACTTTCAAGTGGGAACAGATGGAACAACTCTCATTCTTTCCAGTTCAGACAATATTACCGGGGAAAATGCTGGAGCGTATCGACAAGCATTCCAATACGATCTCACAACCGGAGAGATGCGCCAGCTCACAAACTACACGTCATTTCTCAATCAATCGTTTACCTTTGCTCAAGACGGTTCGGCATTTATCTACGGAAATGGTGCGAGTGGTTACTCAATAGTTGATCTCACTCAACAAGACTCCGAATTCAGTTTTGAAGCTGGTTATGGAAGCGTTGGAGCCATCGCAGTGGCACTTGGAGACTTGAGAAGTCAGCTAGGAATCCTCGGAGGAAATGTCATCACCTCCCAAGACTCCGCTGCATATTCACTCGATTCAGTCACTTCAGCCATTGAAACTCTTGCCACACTACGAGGAGAAATCGGCAGCGGACTGGCACGAATGGAAACCGCAAGTAGACTTCTTTCGAGTTCCGCAGCAGAGAACAAAGCCGCCGAAGCACGAATTGTAGAAGCAGATATCGCTGACGAGACGGCTTCTCTTACTCGCTATCAGATTCTTCAGCAAAGCGCCTCGGCACTGCTCGGTCAAGCAAATCTCCAGCCACAGCTTGTTTTAACGTTGTTAGAAGGTGTCTAGAGAGAGCTCCCCCCGACGGCCTACGCCTCGTGGATTGTGGTCACCATGACCCCTACGCACAGCATAAATGCGGCTTTCACTCTGGGGGAAATTCGCTTCACGGGAGATAACGGTACCAGCCCGTAAGGAGAAACTCTCCCGCCATATCTTCCTCCCTCGTGCCTTGACCGATATTGTGAACGACAAGCGGGCGTTTTCCATCCCCTGAACGACGGGCTGAAACCATCCCAATATGTGGAACGCCAGATGGGAGCCTCCAGGTAAGGACATCTCCCGGCATCGCATTTTCAAGTGCCCTCGTAAGAGGGAAAGATTCTCCATTTCGAGCAAAAAATTCTTGTAAGTTTGGAACTCTTCGGTGATCGATATTCGTATCTGTTCTCTCTAAACCCCAAATGCGTTTGCTCGGATAGTCACTAAAGTGCGAAGACATATCCTTGTGAACGAGCTCCTGGAGGTCGATTCCCACTTTTCGATAAGCACGAATCACTACGTCAGAGCATACGCCGGTATGAATCGACACATCACCCCCAGGATAGGCAATGCGTTTGTAAGATGGGTCGTATCTCACCGTCACACCAACTTGCTCGATTGCTCCCTGGACCAGCGAATCCGACGATACATCAGCATAAGCGAAGGTCTGGAAGACAATGAACACAGCAGAAAAGACAAAAAATGACTTCAACATTTGACTGGATTCCCAAGAAGACTGAACGTACCAACATACGTTCAAAATACGTCAGGAAGGCAGAATTCGAAACGGGGCATCAAACGACTATCCTTTCGTACGTACGTACGTCCTTTTTCACGACTGAAAGGTACGTCCCTCTCTCTCTATCCAGCCTGATACTTGCGAACGTTCGCGGAGGATCCCTCTCCCCGGGCTGTCGCCATCTCTTCTACCTGCAAGCCTCCAGCATCCAGCCCGCTCTACGTCGAACTCCCTCATTTTGAGACGACGCGCGGTTGAGAAGCTCTGCGACGAGAAAATCTGATTCTAAGACTGCAGCCAGTCGGCAATAGAAACGAAACTCTCTCCTATATGAGGAGTCAACGACGTTTAGCATTATATGAACAAGTTGTGATTTGTGAGCATCAGAAAGTCGGATTTTCTTCAGAGCTCTCAAGAGTCGCTCCTTGTTATAACCAGATCTGTGATAAAAAGGATCCATCTGCAGATAGCGGATTGCACATTCTATCGCACCGGGATCTGATACCCCCAATTTTTCTTCATCTGGATAGAAGTTC
>JAGRAO010000295.1 GCA_020434565.1 Bdellovibrionales bacterium | reverse complement strand
GTGTTCAATCGATGAGTTTGAGGAGGCTCTTATCTGTCTCACAAAGGGTGATTACCGCATAGAGCGGTGGACGAGAATCGGGATTCAAACTCGCGACAGAATGCTCCGTGCAACTTCGGAGATCTTTATAGGGGAATATGCTCGAGAGATGATGTCTCGTCATATTCTCGCGTTGTCAGGCGGGGAGAGAGAAGAGCAAAAGTGTTCGGGAATTCTTGTTGCGAGTGGCGCTGGCTCAACCGGATGGTATGACTCTGCTATTCGTTATCTTGTTCCAGATGGTGCACCGTATTCATCGCAAAGTACTGAATTGCGTTATCTCGTGACTGAACCCTATCGAGGGAAATTTAGCGGACTTCGCTTTCTCAACGGAGAAGTGTCACCTGGGCAGCCTCTTGAACTCACGATTCTCAGTGACTCTCAACCGGTCATTGCGCTTGATTCATTCAAGAGATTTCCGCTGGCACGGGGTGAGCGGTTGCGGATAGCTCCGAGCCGTGTACCGCTCAATGTCTTGCAGGTGGGTGAATAACAAGTGAGAGTCCATCCAGAAATACCTTCGGAAATCCAAACCTCAATCGAAAAGAAAAAGAAGGCCCCCGGCGAGTCTAAACGACTCGACTCACCGGGGGCCGAGAAACGGAGCGCCAGCCATTAACCGACGGCGGCTCCAGCTCCTCTCTCCTCTACCAGTTCCAGGCGAGCGATCGAGATCGACCTGGGAAAATCGAATGCGATCCGCGCTCGGGCTCGAGTGATCCGGCAGATCCGAACCTCACCGACTGCCCCGTCCCGATTTCGAAACGTCATCTGGTCCCCAATTCCGAGGGAGATGGCGTGACGGTGTCGCGGGTTGGTCGGCTGTACGACAAAGTTCGTGCCGTCCTGATATTCGACGAGAACGCTTGTCGTGGACTCGAGAAGCACTTCGACGGACTCGAAGTCAACGATCTCGTTGACTTCGATGAACGCAAACGGATTGGCTTCTTCTCCGATGAGAACCTCTTCCTGTGCCGAGCGGGAGATAACGAGCAATTCCTTGCTCCTTTCGAAAATGAGGATGCGTCCGGTGCAATCCACCGTAGATGAGACTTCCTGGGGTGCTCAAGTTCCACTCCAAGAAGTCTCACCGTCCTCAATTCGCTCGACGAGGAGCCCGGAGCTTTCCTGAATGTTCTTGTTCTCGCCAAAAAAAAAGGAGAACGTTTCAGGAAAACTCCGGGACTATCCCAACCATGAATATTGGCAGGGACTCTCACTGGACGCGCGAAGGTAAGGGAAGTGCCATTCTTAGTCAACAACCAGTCATTACTTATTTCTTAAAGTCAACGACAGAAGTCGGACTTCTCCTAGGCTTGAAGGAGTGCCCCGAGCCGGAATCTTTCACGCCACAAATGTTCCGGAGGACTGACCGCAGCCCGACGCGAGAAGAAGGGTGGATTCTGCAACCAATCTCGAGCTGGGTGATGTGCCCAATAAGAGGGATAAATCCGTGCCAGGAGTCCAAAGCAGGCGAGCGTTTCGGCCTCTCTCTTGAACGAGGTCTCGTAGCGCGAATCTGAAATTCCGAGCCCTTCAAGAAGTGGCCGAAGTCCCGCAGGTTCAGCCGAGAGAAGGTCATCCTGAAGAACCTGAGCGATTTCATAGAAAAGTGCTGGACCCGAGAAAGCAAGTTCAAGATCGATCGCTACCAGAGTTTGATCGGGCCGCACGATGAAATTTCTCGGCAAGAGATCTCCGTGAGCCAGTGTCGGAGAGACACTCCATTCTAAGGCTTCTTGATATCGATGGCGAAGATTCTCAGCTTCGGGAGCGCTCAATACCTTGAGCGCTTCTAAGAGGTCAATTTGCTCGGGAAAGAAGAAATCTTCAACGTAGTCCGCCCAAGCATTGTGCTGAAAGCGAGACTGAGTGACATCCCAAAGATGTCCAAAACCTTGAGTCGGTATATTGTGGATTGAGCGTGCAATCTCTCCGATATATCGGTAGGCCGCTCCCTGAACATATTTCCCACTGTGAATCTCCATCTCGAGGTTTCGGCCTTCGACATAGTCGCAGATTACGGCCGCACACGGTTCAGGGAGTCTTGCCGCACCCAGGCTCGCCTCAAAGTAGTGAACGCGTCTTAGTTGGGGAGTGATGACTCCGTGTCGCTGGAGCAACTGAGAAACGGCAAGCTCTTTATGATAGCGCGACCACGTACCAGATTCTGGAACAATATTATCGCCCCAAGCTGGTTCGTGAAAACTCGAACGCAGGAGGGAACGCTCGTGCGAAGGATCAGCCGAGCGCACCGTCACATTTCGGAGACCATTTGGAAGAGTGATTGGATGGGAAATATGGGCCAATCCGAGAACGGGGTGTCCTTCTGTGCAGAGGATCTTGCTCAGGGCCTGACGCTTTTCTTCAAGAGTTAGGGAAGGGGAATATGGTTGTTGCCCGCCAACGTGCAAGCTCTGGAGAGATTCGTTTTCATCTCTCGGTTGAGAATGTTGTGGATTCTCTTGAGCCCCGGACATATGCTGTTCCTCCATTCGGCGTCAGAGTATACAAGAGAAGAAATCTTAAGACATATTGAGGGCTATTCGGTTGGAAAATCCGATGATTGGGACCTTCTGTATCGAGGAGAATTGGTGAAGATGGAGATCGAAGAAGGGCTTGAGGATAAGGTATCGCTTTTAGAGAAACAGCGAACCGAATCGATGGATTACCAGCTTGGGATGAATTTTCTTAAGCTCTCAAGAGATGAGGTCATCGCTACCCTTCCTGTTGACTCCCGAACCCGACAGCCTTTTGGACTTCTTCATGGCGGAGCGTCGGTTGTGCTTGCAGAATCCCTCGCATCGTGCGGCGCTTGGCTCAATATCGATGAGTCTCAGTATGCAGCGGTAGGCATCGAAATTAACGCAAATCACTTACGAGCTGTACGAAGCGGCCAAGTTACTGGAAGAGCAGTTCCTATCCGAAAGGGAAAGACCATTCAGGTGTGGGAGATTGATATTCGAGATGAAAAAAAGAGGCGCGTGTGTCTCTCTCGATGCACGATAGCAGTGGTGCCAATAAATAGAGTATAGAGAGACAAATGAATAATCCCAAGAATGTCACTGTCATTGATCATCCACTTGTTCGGCATAAGCTCACCCTTATGCGGAAAAAAGAGACGAGTTGTGGTGAATTCCGTCTTCTCCTTAACGAGATCAGCTTACTTCTTGCCTATGAAGTGACACGTGATTTTCCTCTTAAGGAAATTGAGATCGAAACTCCGCTTGAAAAGATGCGAGCACAGGTCATTGAGGGCAAAAAGCTCGTTCTCGTTTCAATCCTTCGAGCTGGCAATGGGCTCCTTGATGGAATGCTTCAACTGATCCCGTCTGCTCGAGTAGGCCATATTGGACTCTATCGAGATCCTCAGACCCTTATGCCGGTAAAGTACTACTGCAAGATGCCGAGTGAGGTCGATCAGCGAGATATGATCGTGGTCGATCCGATGCTTGCCACCGGTCATTCGGCAGTCGCTGCGATTGATGAGATGAAAAAACTCAACCCAAAATCAATCAAGTTTGTGAGCCTGGTAGCTGCTCCAGAGGGGATCAATACCCTCCATTCGGCACATCCAGATGTGAGTATTTATACAGCCTCTATCGATCGTCAGCTCAATGATCACGGCTATATTCTTCCTGGTCTTGGTGACGCAGGTGATCGAATTTATGGAACGAAGTAACCGGAGGATCATCGTCATGGAGAGGGTTGCTTCCTGAAAAACTATGACACCG
>JAGRAO010000294.1 GCA_020434565.1 Bdellovibrionales bacterium | reverse complement strand
CCCGAGAAGCACCTTCCCCAGGCTCTTTCTTTTCTTCTTCTGGCTTGGGCTTATCGGGAACAAGATTTCGAACGGTTGTTCCGATTCGAACGGCTCCGTTGATACTGTTTTCAACAGTTCGGATAGGATTGAGACATCCAGCCATCGAAAGAGAGAAGCAACACAACAGCGCAATCCCCAGAGTACGTTTTATCATCTCAATACATCTCCTTAATTCGGCCCCGATTTCCTCGGAACCACTCTAGAACACTCACCCCATTATGCTCGAAAATTCATCACTGTGCGTTTATCCCATTGCTAAACCGCATCTTCCTGGGACTCCGCGTGAACCTGAATGGGTTTTGTGCTGCCAACAGAGACTGATCGCTGCTCAGAGATTTTCTTAGCTTCCGCTAACTCCTTTATTTCAAGCAGATTATTTCCCAAGGCTCGGTATATTATTTGTAAGGAAGATCACCAATTTTGCTCGAGAACTCTCGAAAATGCGCCGATCATAAAGACGAGAGTTTATCGACACTTATGAACTCTTAAAGGTCTTCACAATGAAGGCCAACGATGTGTGTTGTGTGTAAGCAGTGGTTGTAAGTCTTAACTCGAACTTGGCTTCACTCGGAGCCAACCGCAGACTTGCGGATTCAACGGGACAGTTATCATCTGTCTTCGAGAGACTTGCGTCTGGTCAGCGAATTAATCGCGCATCTGACGATGCGGCGGGTCTCGCCATCGCAAGTGCTCTCAATACCGATCGCCGTGTGTACAGCCAAGGTATCCGAAACATTAACGACGGTGTCTCGGTTCTGAACATAGCAGACTCGACTTTGAGCCAGCTTTCAGAAGTTGTTACCCGAATTCGTGAACTCGCTGAACAGGCCTCAAACGGGACTTTCTCTACTGACCAACGTGCGTCACTCGATGCCGAAGCTCAGGCTCTGACGAAGGAATTTCTACGCATCGCACGAAGTTCTGAGTTTAACGGGATAAATATATTTGATGGATCTCTCCAAGGTCTTCGCGTTCAGGGAGGATACGGACTCGATGGAAGCATTTTTTCAACTATCGGCGGTGCGCTTGCGACGGGTACTTTCCTGTCGGCTGTTACAGCTTTCGACTCTGCGCTCACTTCAGAAATCAATATCGCGCTCGCCGATGTCAATGGCGATGGGAATCTTGATCTCGTCTCGGCTTTTGATGGCCTTAGTGTCGCGCTTGGAAATGGAGATGGAACGTTTCAGGAAAGCTATGCCATCGCCAATCCGTACGGCTCGACGACGGATCTCAAATTTGCTGATGTGAACAACGATTCGAAGCTCGATATAGTACTCGCTAACAACGGAGATGTATCGGTGGCTCTTGGGAACGGAGATGGAACCTTTGCTACGCAGGTGAGCTACAGCGACGGAGGGATTACAACAGCGGGTAAGATTCAACTTGGCGACATTAATGGTGATGGAAATATAGATGTCATCGCGGGTGGTCTTGGGTTTGTTTCCGTTATGCTCGGAGCAGGAAATGGTTCTTTCAATCAAGTTCAAACATTTGCGACCGCGACAACGGGAGGAGCAAGCGTGGGTTTGGCTCTCGCAGATATTGATGGAGATGGCGCTGAAGACATCCTCAGTGTTGGGCGAAACGGGGTTGCGAATTCTTTTCTCTCTATTCTTCGGGGAAATGGAGATGGTACTTTTCAGGCCGCAACCAGTATTGATACTGGAATAGGCTATGCAAATAGCGAAATTGCTGTGCGCGATATTAATGGTGATGGAGTAGTTGATGTCGCTGTTGGTGCTGGTTGGGATGTTTCAATTCTTCTGAATAACGGAAATGGCACCTTTGGAACACCGTCAACCTTTCAGCAGTTGGGAGGATCAGATATAATTGGCGATATTCAATTAGCTGATATTAACGGCGATGGAATAGACGATCTCATAGCGACTTCGCGCCATGTCATTAGTGTCGTGGCAGGGATACGGATCGGAAATGGCGATGGCACATTTCAAGAAGTCACCTCCCACACCGGACTTGGGGTCAGTTCGGGGACTGACACCCTCGCGGTGGGTGACGTGAACAACGATGGTGTTTTAGATATACTCACAAGCAGCCTGTTCAATTCAACGCTTTTTGTTGGTGAATCTGAGGACGGAATCAATCCAATCTTGGACTTTTCACTCACGACTCAAGCCGATGCACTACAAGCCCTTGCTCCGCTAACAAGAAAGCTCGATGAGCTCAGTGCACAGCGTGGCATTATCGGAGCTTTTCAGAGCAGGCTCAATTCTGCTCTAAGTGTGCTCAGCACAAAAACTGAAAACTCTGCAGCAGCCGAATCAAGAATTCGAGATGCTGATATAGCATCAGAAACCTCAAACCTGACAAGACTCACGATTCTTCAGCAAGCGGCTTCAGCTGTATTGAGTCAAGCAAATATCCAACCAGCATTGGCGATTCAACTACTCCGATAGTCCTTCGCGCTCAGGGGGTGCTCCCACCTCCTCACCTCGCCTGCAGGCGGAAAAGAGATTCGGTCCCAATGTCGAATCCCGTGCGCACTCGAGCCCGACCGAAATGTCCGTGCGGGGGTTTTTGCCTCCGCGAAAGAGCGTAGCTCCGTTAATCACTGGCGAGAAATGAGTTGTCGTCAGACTATTCCAAAGACTGGGCATCTTTTAAAATGTCTTAAAAATGGCAATACTCACTGCTTATGTCCGCTGCTTCTGTCCGCCGCTGTAGCACCTTACTCTTCTCTGTTGGATGCGCGATCCTTTTATTTATCGCAGCATCCCCGCACCCGCGTTTTTGGGATCAATACGGGAGTTACCTCTTTTCACGTCCTCTTTATCCGTTTCTTGTCGGGATTCTACTCGCTGGGGTCGGATTTGCGCTTGGAAAATGGAAGATACGATTTCGTTCTGAAATCTTTGCTCTTTTTCTTATTCCCGTGTTTCTCACGAACTGGCTCACCCGAGACTACAATCTTCTTCAAGGACCACCGATTCGAGGCGAACTCCTCCTCGGTGCAGTCTTAACTTTTTTTCTCTTGAGAGTTCGCAGTGACTACCGAAAGGTATTATCGATTTGGACCGTTCTCGTTCTCGTCATGTTTATCTGGAGTTTTCTTGCAGCCTCAGGCGGTCGAATTATCTTCTCGGATGACCATGCAACATTTCAGATGCGGCTTGAACTTCTCAAACGGAATTTTCCAAATATCCCTTTCTATTTTCCACTCTGGAATGGCGGCCTCGATGCTCGAGATTTTTTCGCTACCGGTTCGTTAAATTTCTTTCTCGTGTTTTCACCAATTGTCTATCTCTTCGATGTTTCTCAGAGCTACAATTATCTGATCGCAGCTCTTCTCTTTGGAGTATGTCCTGGGGCGATGTGGCTTGCGGCTCGAATTCAGGGGCTCCCAAAGCCTGCACCAGCTCTCGCAGCGCTCCTCGGTGTAACGGTAAGTCTCTTATGGTACCGGTGGGCCCTCAAGTACGGAACAATTGGATTTGTTACATCTGTCTCTCTCCTCCCACTCAATTTGGCGATTTTGAGTCAAGTTCTAGATAAAAATCGAGAACTCTCTTTGGGTCTTGCTCTTCTCGCTGTAGGCACCGTAACTCTAACTCTCTTCTGGAGCTTAAGTGGTTTCGTTTTTCTCCCCGGAATTGCCTTGGCGCTTTATCGAATAAGAGACGTTCTCAAAAAGCGATTCAGCGTCTTAGTTGTCGTCTTACTCCTTCTCGTCAATATTCCTTGGATCACGATGTTCTTGTCGGTCTCAAATGTTGAAAATTTTGTGAAGGC
>JAGRAO010000293.1 GCA_020434565.1 Bdellovibrionales bacterium | reverse complement strand
AGCCTCCGGTAAAAAGGTTATTCCCGGTAACGTCTTTTCGATTGACCCACCACGTAAAGTTGATCAGGAGTTTGTGAAAAGCTCGAGCAAGAAAATCGCGATCGCGACGCTCTTTCGGCGCAGTCATTTTGTATACCCGCCAGCAGGCCCAGGCGTGCACAGGCGGATTCACGTCCGAAAATGCAAACTCATAGGCAGGAATTTGGCCGTTTGGATGCATGTACCATTCTCGAAGCAAGAGAATAAGCTGTTGTTTTGCAAACTCAGGATCCACTCGAGCGAAAGCCACAGCGTGAAATGCGAGATCCCAGGCAGCATACCAGGGGTACTCCCATTTATCGGGCATCGAGATGATGTTCATGTTGTAGAGATGACCCCAATCTCCGTTTCTCCTGCCTTTCCTCTCCGGAGCAGGGGTCGGCTGAGTCGGATCGCCCTCTTCCCACTCTTGAATCGAGTAATAGTAGAACTGTTTGTTCCAGAGGAGCCCAGCATAGGCCTGCTCGGAAATATTTCGTTCTTCGGGAGACAGCTGGGGATCGAGCACTTCATCGTAGAACTCGGCAGCTTCCTGCAGGCGCTTTTCAAAGACTTCCTCAAAATTCTCTTCCAAGAGAGTTTCTTGATAATCACTCTCAGGCGTGAGCCGTACTTCAAAGTTCTTCGTTTCTCCAGGGGCGAACGAGTCATCAAAGTGAAACGATGCTTTTGTTCCCTCCCTCGCTGGGTTTATCGCAACGGACTCACCAGAAATAAGATACCGTTGAATGCCGTCTTTCACGTAAGGCGAAGCACTCTTTTGCTGAAAGAGGGTCTCGAAATTCGTTTCGTTTTCAGTAAAGAGAATTCCCTGGAAGGACTGCGGAGTTCGACAAGAAAACCTGAAGTTTCCCATCGTAGGGTGGTCTATCTCGAGCTGATTCTCTACTGAATTCCCTTTCAGTAAAGGCTTTCTGGTATAGGCTTCCCCTTCTCGCCCCCACGACCAGGTGTTTCGAAACCACACGGTTGGGAGGACGACCAGTTCAGCGCGCTCGCTGCTGTAATTCGTTATCGAATACCGAACAAGAATGTCATTTGGACTCCCTTTCGCGAATTCGCACCGCACATCGAAGTAACGACCTGAGTCAAAAACTCCGCTATCGAGAATCTCGAACTCTCCCTCAGCCAAACTTCGGTGAGCATTCTCTGAGCGAAGCCGTTCATACGGGAAAGCCTCTTGGGGATACTTATACAGGGCGGAACAGTAGGAATACGTCGGAAGAGCCTTAAGATGGAAATAGAGCTCCTTTACGTCTTCACCATGATTTCCCTGAGGACCAGTGAGCCCGAACAGTCGTTCCTTTAAAATTGGGTCTCGTTTGTTCCAGAGAGCTATGGAGAGACAGATACGACATTTCCGGTCAGTGAAGCCGAAAATACCATCTTCCCCCCATCGATAAGCACGTTTGTCAGCATGCTCAAACGGAAAGTAACTCCAGCACGATCCATCGGGTGAGTAGTCTTCTCGAACCGTTCCCCACTGGCGAGCAGACAGATATGGCCCCCACCGCTTCCAGTGTTGCTCGCGAATCTGACTCTCGATAAGACGGAGCGACTCCGCACCTTTTTGACTCATATCGATGTCACCTTAGAGCGAGCCATGAGTAGAGGAATACAGGGGCAACTCCGTACCTGCAGTTTTAGACCTAACTGTCTTCGGGGGCTTTTCCCCGCGCGCAGCCAACCGAAAGACGGCATAAGCCGCACCCGCTTGAAACTACCGAAAATACAGCGCCATCGCCAGACGCTCTTCGGGGTCACCTCTGAACATAGAACCTTGTTCGCTTTTTGGCGCACTATTCATCTTCTTGCGAGAACCCCCTTCGCACGAGTACCCTCAAGGCGTTCGTTCAAAAAGGGTGTCGGAAGCGGGTTCTTCCGCCGCTAGTGTCTTCTAACAGAGAGATGAACTTCCTGTTGGACTCGTTCTCAAAAAGGTATCGGGCTCATGAAAATTAGAAACATCTCATTGGTTCTTTCGGTCCTCATGTTGAGCATTTGGGCTTCAACCTCGGCTCTTGCGGAAGGGATGGATGAGGAAAGCTCAGCCTCCAATTATGTCTCGTGTGGCGATATTTACGATACGGGAGCATATCGCAAGCAAGGCAACTTTACCGAGGGACCGTTCCGGGTCGGGTGCTATATCGGACAAGCCATCGGAGCAGTCGGTGCTATTCCAGTAGCAGCGGTTTACGCTCCGGTCTGTTCAGCGGCTGACCGTGGAAATTGCCAGACATACAAATCACCGCTTCAAGATGGCGCTGAGTTCGTTGGTCGAGTCCTTGGCCATGCGGTTGGAGCGCCCTTCTTCCTGCTTGAGATGATCTTTGTCGGAGATGGCGAAGATTCTGACTCATCGAATTGATTTTCTTTAGCCAGAGCATCTGCGGAAGCATGAACTGGGTTCTCAAATGAGCCCCCGAAGGTGAGAAAGCACAGTAGATCTCTTCACGCCCACCACGGGAGAATGCGATGAGGGTGTCGTTTGTGTTCCCGCATCCGTAAGCGGGTCTGTTCCCCTTCAGGCCCCCGTTTGAGCTAAGGTCACGGGTAAGACCACGGGTTCTTCCCTTTTCTCGGGTCAGAGTTTTTCGATTAAAAGCGAATTCGATGTGTAGTCGTCTCCTTGAGAAATATCCTTAGAGAGATCTCCCAACTCTTCATAATTTGCGAAGTGATCGCCTCCGTCTTTCCTACATAGTCCACTGCGTACTCCTCGTAGGGTTCCTGTCTTAAGAAAGGGAATGCTCCTCATTTCTTTACGTTAGAGAGAGGGGGACTCCTTTTACCGTCCGTGCTTCTCTCTGGCCTGCCTCTTGCCCTCTCCTCTCTCGGAGGCGTGCTGGTGTGCCCGAATTTCAACATCTGCCCGTCTGCTCCAACAACGTAGCGAGTAGTATTTATGCTGAAGTCTCATTCGTCCCATCTCTTTAAAGCAACTTTGACCGTCGTGTCTCTACTCCTCCTCTTTCCTGCAGTCTCTCAAGCAGCGGCGAAAGGGAAAAAGAAGGGATCAGCTCTGGTTGATGATGTCTGGTATGCAGACGTTCAACTCGGCAAGGCAAAGGCTAAAAAGAAAGCCCGCAAATCTAAGACCGTTCGGGTTGCCTGCGCAGAGATAAGAGGAAAAGTTCAATCAGGACTTTCAAAAAGGGTGAAACTCTCCGAAAAATCCGGCAAGTACAAGTTTGTCACCTACAAATCACAGCAAACAAAGCTCAAGCAAAGAGCAAACACAGCCGCTGTCCGAAAACAGCTCCAAAGCTTTAAACAGCTCACCTCCAAAGGAAAAAAAGCATGTGAAGCTGCCCAGGAAGAGAACGGAAATGGAGGAGAACCCAACACTGAGTCGATCTCGTTTGCTCCATATACCGGGACCTTTGGGGTACGGGAAGCGAGAGTACTCTATGACCGCTTTGCCTTCGGAGCGAGCCGTGCCGAGCTTGATGCAGCAGTATCGAGGGGTCTTGCAGCAACCGTTGAGTACCTCCTTACCTGGAGAGACGAGAGTGCTCGAGAAGCTGATGCGGCAGACGTGTTGTGCGATGAGTACCTCCAAGTAGAAGAGACATTTAGTGACGACGACGGTCAGCTCAACAGGGAGTGTAACAGATACAACCCGCTTGATTTCGACATGGAAGGCCTCGTTCAGAGCTATCTCATCCGATTTCAAGGAAACAACCCTTTCTTCTATAAGTTCATGACAGTTCTTCACAGTGAGCGAATGGCTGCGCAAATTGATGGTCTTCCTAACCGAAGACGACACTTT
>JAGRAO010000292.1 GCA_020434565.1 Bdellovibrionales bacterium | reverse complement strand
CGGAGATGGTTCCGTGCGCGGGCTTCTGGCGGTGAATGGAATCGGCATAACATCTCACTCTCGGATGCAGTTTTCTCTGAAGGAGGAATATCCAAAAGAGAAGGAAGAGATCCAAGAAATCTCAAAAAAATCAGCCTTGAAAGAGTATCCTCTTAAAAGTGAGAGTTCTTCCCGAAAAATAGCCCAATTGGATGGGGGAATCGTTACCCCTCAGGCTTTGGATCTCCCACAGGACTGAGGATCACAAACTCCAGTCGCTTTTCCGGCTTTTCGATACTTGTCGGAGAAATATGCGAATACACACGCGTGTCTAAAAGCGGTGCATCATCGCTCCAACGGAGAACGTACTGAGAGCCCGGTCGGTATTCAGTTACAGGAAGCTGTGGGTTTATCCTTCGAGCATAAAAGACCTCTGCATACATCCGTTCAGTCTCCATCGAAAGCTCGGTCGGAGCGTGATCTCGGAGCTCCATAGCGATGAAATCCCTTGGAGTGAGCGCTTCAGCAGCTGGCATAATATACGACCACTTCACAGCGACTAAGAGGGCTACAAACGCCGCACTAAATCGAAAAAGGGGAGCCAGAGAGGAGGAGAATGCTAGAAATCCGACTGCTCCAAGGAGAAATGCGTTTCCTAAGAGAAATGAAAGCGAAAGGTCAGCCGAGCGGAGTTGAAACGTATTTAGATAAAAAAGTATCCGTTCAGGTTTCTTGGTAAGAGAAGCGATTACCTCTCCGTCGACGGGACCGAGGCGAACGAGCAAGAGCAATGTCCAAACGACAAGTACAAAAATACCGAATCCTTTTGCTATTTGTTTGGCCGCGTTCAGCTTTATCTCAGTAAATCTGCTAAAGAGGGCTGAAAGAAGTGTAGCGACAGCAGGGTACATCGGAAGGAGATACGAACTTCGTTTACTCGAGGGAATCAGGAAAAAGCCAAAGCATACAATCGAAATAATTGCGCACCATTGTAGCAGCTCTTTTTCCTCGTCAATTCCCATGAGGCCACTTCGGGAAGCCTTTTTCCAGAACATCGGAATAAGAGCGAGAAAAATGAGGGACCAAGGGAGAAAACCAGCGAGCAAGACTCCAACAAGATATCCTGGACCGTGGCTATGTGGATCGGTTCCATCGCTCATCGTTCCAAGCAATCGATCCAGATTTTCATGGATTGCAACGGAGAGAGAGGCTTCACCTGCCGTTGAATACTGCGAGCCGTACCACACAATCAGGGGGAGAAGAGACACCGCGCCACATATGGACATGGAAAAAAGACGACTCCATGACAACTTGCGCCAGTAGGCGAGAGCAACAAACGCCATGAAAAGCGGAAGAGCGGCTCCTACAGGACCCTTTGTTAGAGCACCGAGAGCAAGCGGCAGGGTGGCAAGAACAAGGTAAAGGATACGCTGTTGCGTCATCCACCAGTACAGAAATACCAGAGAGAGAGTACAGCAAGACGCAAGGAGCATATCTACTCTTGCTAACGCAGCATGCCGATACCATTCAGCCGCGGTAAAGAGTATTGCCAAAGTGAGGAGCGTCTTTTGGCGAGAAATAATTGGGAGCAGGAAGAAGGCCCAAAATCCGAGAGCCACCGACGCTGCAACGACCGACGGTAGGCGGGTTGCAGCTTCGCTCAGTCCGCCGAAAGCTCGAGCAGCGAGTACCATTCCCCAATGGAGAAGTGGGGGCTTGGTTGCAAGATCCTGATCGTATCGAACCGACTTTAGTACATCTCCCTCGAGAATCATGGTTTGGGCAACGACAGCTTCTCGAGGCTCTCCGGTCGTTACAAACGGAGCGTTTAGACCAGGAAGCAGCAGCAAGAAAGAAAGCGCTGAGCACAGAACCGCGATCAGTAGGCAAGAATTCCGAGTATGAGGGGCTACATCATTCATAGTCTAAAGAAGTGATGGTGGGTAAAAAACAAATTTCAATTGTCGAGCTGAGGAAAACTATCGAATACAATCCTTCTCTTTGCTAGGCTCGAGAGATCATTTGGAACCGGGAGATAAAAATTGGTACTCATTTTTGGACTCTTTCGTCCCGACCCGTACAAAGACCTCTCTACGAACGAACTCGCCGAGAGGATGTTGCGACAATATCCCGAATTGCGGGAGGGGTGGGAAGAGCTTCAGACCACAATTGGTAGTGCGGCGGGCTCTCCGTTTCTCGACAAAGCCCTGCGACGTTGGCTTAAAAAAGCGCTTCAGAAGAGAGATCCTAAGTTTATTAAGGATTTTGACAAGATGAAGGAGTCAGTCCAATTTGCAATGGACCGTCTTCAGATCGATTCTTAGCTCCTGTCTGTGAGGGGGACCCCTACCACAAACATTTGAACGGCATTCTACTTTGTGCGGAGTTTTATTCGCTTGCGATAGTTTTGGCCACCTTGCGAACCATCGTAGTCTGTATCAATCGACTCATCACCTCCCTCGGTAGTGAGCGATGAGCGAACCTGAACTCGAACACTTCCTTTTGCCGGCCAGCTTCCTCTGGGGGTTATCACAGCAGATTGACCACTCTTACTTATGCGGGTTGACGAACGGAAACCCCGGCCAGCCTTTGCTCGAATTTTCCTCTTTGTCGCTCTACTCGTATCGATCGGTCTATTAAATTTTACCTTGATTGGTTTACGGCTTCCGCCAGAAATCTTTCCAAAAACATTACTGACAATCAGATTCGCAAGTCCCGAAAGTCCATCAAATCCAGCGTTGCTGGCCCGTAACAGCGGATCAAAGAAGAGCACATTAATCTGCTCACGAGGATTTCCATCGAAAAAGAGTGAAAATGTTTTGCCGTTGCTGTCGCTTTCATAAATATCTCCGGACACAGCTGCATACAGTTTTCGAGTCCCCTCTTTTGAGGCATAGGATAAGGCACTCACGTCTTGGCTCGGTAACCCGAGGGCTCCGCCCTTTATCGTTGGCGAAGAGGAGGATGCGTTTTTCACTATATAAAATGTTGGGATTGGATCGTCGTCATCAAGATCATCGGAATCATCACTGTCGCTATCGTCAGAATCATCCGAGCCCCCGTCAGGATTGAGTGCTCCAACGTAGAGTGTGTCTTTTTGCGCATCATACTCAAGATCTGAAACGCCAACTTCGTTGAGATCTTCGTTCGAATCGAGTTTTGTCCAATTTTCGCCACCATCGATACTTCGGTAAAGTCCAAGGTTCGCCGAATCTGACGCTCCCATTTCGAGAGAAGGCGCTCCGCCAACCCCGGCATAAAAAATCTGCTCTGAAATGGCGAAAACGGCAGTTACCGGAATTCCACTAAGATTTGTAGAAAGGAGTTGCTGGTCTGAACGGCGTAAGACTCGAACACTTCCATCGAATGCTCCAGAAACTTGAGCCGACGCCACGACAATTCCATCCCCTGAAATTGAGAGATCCACAATATTTTTTCCAGGGGTGTCATCGCCCAAAAGATCAGAGAAGGTAAAAGTGCCGCCTCCATCTCGCACCCCCCGAAAAAGCGTTCCAGATCCGACGTAAACTATGTTGTCGTCATCGGGATCGATCTTGACGCTAAAAGCCGGATTAGCAAAATCTCCCGTGAGAATTGGGTATGACCAAACGATTGGTGTTGTTGCGAGAATATCTGGGTCATCTGTAAAGTTTCCCGTCCGAGCGATCCCTCCAGCTAAAGCCAGGTAGACAATCTGGTCATCGTTCAGTGACTGGTCGACACCGTAAATTGTTGTTCCCCGTAGGCCAGAGAAGCGTTGGCCCCATGAGCTACTTGGACCTTGGCTCAAGTTTGAAGTGGCTATTGGACCGATATCTGCGCTTGCAATCGCTCTATTG
>JAGRAO010000291.1 GCA_020434565.1 Bdellovibrionales bacterium | reverse complement strand
CGCCTCGAATGGCGCCTTTCCGTCTGCGCCGGTATACGTAATGAGCTTGCGCTCTGTAACTTCCATTACCACCATTGTCGCATGAAAGCGACAATAAGTAAAATCGATAGGAAGATCGAACGGTTTAGGGAAAGTATGTGAATTATTGGGGGGTTAAGAGAGCCGCTCCTCTGGAACGATGATTCCCCTTTTCACTTGCCTGAACTGAGCCCAACTTTTGAGGCCGCTTCTCCCTTGATTTCCCATTCTGAGTGGAACTGTTTAGGCCGAAAGCCAGTTATTGTTCGTAATCGGGCCTGAAGAGTGGAATTCTGGCGATTTTCCCATGATTTTGGATACACGTCCCCTGTAATGCCTCTATTTACACGTCATAACACGCCATAATTCGCGAAGGGGTCTCCCAAATGCTCATCTGCTTCAGGGGGATCAGGCACTGGCGGTGGAGCCCGGAAGTCAGGGAGGCCGAGTGACTTCATGATTTTTTTCACCTCAAACGGATCCTGGATATCGTGCTTCAGTGAAGCTCCGCTTCACACAAGAAGCGCGAAACATGGCAAACGCGAGTGCGCGTAGCGTTTGTTCCTTATCCCCACTATCCGCATCTCCTCTTTGCAGCGAGGGCACTCGAGCGGATTGATCTCATACACCTGCTTGATACACCGTGCCCAACTGCTTGAAGGTTTTTCCGGCGCGTCCTCAGGGTCGTTTAGCCCCTCCTTCACAGCCACCTTTGCCCGCTCACCTCGTTTACGGCAGGAGTACCAGCCGTAGTAGCGGGTTATTGATTCGTAAGCGTTCGGAATGTGCGATGTCAGGAGCGCTAGGAAATCCAGCGCGCTGAAATCATGCGTCTTACCCTCCTTCGTGGTGTAGTACCAAGACCAAGAGAGGAGAGATCACCGGTTCTGCCAGGGCCCCTGACACCGGAAACCCGAGCCACGAGAAGGAGGAGCGCTACGACATCGAAAAACTTCTATTTCATGCCGCAGAACACGTATCCCATTACGGTGGGCATGAAGGAGCAGGCGGAGTCCGATTGAAGTTGAAGAATCTCGATTCCTTTGTTCGCTCCATTAAGGAGGGGGCCAAGCTACAACGAACGCCTGATCTCAAACCGTATCTCGTTAAACCTGATACGACACTGACTATCGCCGAGCTTCTCGCAGATCCGAAGGCTATTGTTGAAGGACAGAAGCTCCTTGAGCCGTGCGGCCGGGGCAACCCTGGAGCCCGATATCTATTTGAAAGGATGTATGTGTTTAGTACCGAGGTGACTCCAAAGGGGCACCTCGAGGTCACTTTTCGTCAAGGTGACGGCGAAAAGATAAAGGCAACTCTCTTCTTTACAACGGGTCACCCCATCCTCAAGGATGAGGCAGAGGTCAACGTTGTCGCAAAGCCGTACCTCTACCGAAAGGAGAAGCACAATGCCGACTTTGAGGTACGGCTCCGATTGTTAGCGGTCTCACCGGTTGAGCGCTAATACAGCGAGAATCGTCTGTACCGCTGAAGCTACTGAAATCTACCAGTACCGCGGTCTAGTCTTTTCCATGCATTCGTCGTAGCGAGCCACCTGTTCGTCGGTCTCGAGAGCGCAGGCTGACCCCGCATAACCAGGGTCAGCCGGGTAATAGGTTCCTCCTGCATGGTTGCAGCAGGCCTCGTTCCTGGCATTCTGGAGAACTCGAAAAACGTCATCCCAGGTCAAGCCTCTTCGGTTGAGGATGCTATCGCTATCGCACTCCTCAGAGTGCTCTTCTACTCCCTCAGGCAAAGCTCGGCCACAGTCATCGGACAGAGCGAGGCCAGCGATCGGACTCACGAGCAAAATGAACGCCACAGCGGTTGGAACAAGATATACCGTTCTTCTCATACAGACTCCTCAAAAAATACGAGGCCCTCAATTGGGCCGCTATTTCGACGAGACTCAGGTCACGACCGAGTCCTCGTATAGGTTATGAACGACGAAAGGAGGCCTACGCATAAAAAGTGGAAAATCCGCATTTTTAGTAGGGGATCGAACCTTTAGGCAGCTTGCCTCTGGGTCTCTTCAGACTCGTCTCTCTCTACCTGGTGAATAGCCCCATACTTGGGCGAAGCGGACGACGAGAACCCCACACGAGTGGGAGGGAAGACTTTATCCCAGTTCTTTTCGTAAATCTTGAACAGAATGCGTGACAACAGAATGCGTGACGAGAATGCGTGACGGTTACGACTTCTCCTCTTTTCCTTATCGTGGCGAAAATAGGAAAAGTCGTAACCGTCACGCATTCTAACCAAAAATTTACCAACTTCTGACTGAACATGGACCATTCACACTCATAGGACGAGCCATTTACCGATCACGAATTGGCGCTAAGTGCGCAGAAGACAAATAGCCTTAGAAGCGAACTCGGATCATTAGAGGAAACTTTTCGGTCAATTCAACGATTCTCAAATCGCGGGATAGAGAATTTTTAACAGGTTAGCGTCGAATCCCGCTTAAAAAAGAAGGTGGTACCTTGCAAGAGGGAACTTGGCTCATGAATCCGTCGTCTATGTGCTCTTTCTTTGAGAAATCACTGAGTACGAGTTCCAAGACGCGCTTCTGAATCTGCTCGCAATCCATGTTCTTTCTATGTTCAAAATCCCCTCCCTTAGAGCCGTCAGTCTTATTGTCGAGATGTGCCACCATCAAAGACATCGGAACAAGGATTCTCTTTTGCACATTCAACTCTCTTAGGAATGGGAAGCCAAGGAAAGAAGTCCTTTAACAGATTTTCAACCTCCAGAGGAATGTTCTCTGCCCATTGATCCGGAGTAAGACATTTTACGGTGCCATTGGTGTCCTCTCCGCAGAGCCTTCCTTCTTCGTCCAACCAAAGCCTCGCAGTCCCTTGAAGCTCAATAATCCCTAGGATATTGATATCGCATTCGAAGACCACTTGCCCGTCGCCACCTTCATGCAGTTTACAAATCTCCACTGATAAGCTCTGCACGACACAAGTGCCGTCTCGATGACAAATGACCTCAAGCTGCGGTAAACCAGAAATATTGACGATGACTCTGTTGCTGCCTTTCCACCTGGTAATACTTATACAAAACTCGCTTCCATCATCATTGAGCCTGCAGCGTTTTATGACCTCAAATTGTGGAAAGTCACGAATTATCCACTCTGATTCCGTTTCATCATTTTCCGGTGTGGTCAGTTCGCCTACGAAAACGTCTAGGGTTACCAACGAATCCAGGAATGGCACGTCATTTTTGGTGAATTCCAAGTTCTGCGCATAGGTCGATTCAACAGCGCAGAAAAGAAACAGAGAGAGAACTGCGAAAGAAAACAACTCAATATATGACATCTTCATAGCTAGTACCTCAAAAAAACCGTTCTTCCAATGAAGCTTTGAACGGAACCGTTCTATAGAGCGCAAACAGCGATGCAGTGCTATCCACGAGAGTAGTTTTGCAATGCGCTCCACTACGTCTCGTAATTTTCCCCAGTAGGAAATTGACTCTTCGCTCAATCGCCCCCAAATTTCTAGTCTCAACACAGGGTGATATGGAGCACCGCAGAGCTTTGATATTGATAGATTGTGCGAACTGAGGTCAGCCCATGGCACCTCGCCCCCTTCTGCTATGTACACCCCAGACTTGGTCTTCCTTTGGTACACCCCAACTTTTTGAGGATATTGACCTACTTCAAATAGGTACCAGCTTCTTTTCGAAAAGTACGCCTTTTCAAGGTGCTGGAAATTGAACAGAATGCGTGACGGTTACGACTTCTCCTCTTTTCCTTATCTTGGCGAAAATAGGAAAAGTCGTAACCGTCACGCATTCTAACCTGAGCAAATTGTCTCTCACGAGGGAACTAACGTAGAGGCTCTCTACGCCCTTGCGCTTTGTCAGGCGCGAGT
>JAGRAO010000290.1 GCA_020434565.1 Bdellovibrionales bacterium | reverse complement strand
GTCTCAGGAAGAGTTACTCTCGGGCTAGGGTTGTCTTGTTGTTCGGAATGAACTCCGACCTCTTGAAGGATGACAATAATTGGACGGGATGCTCGACTCGTGAGCTCTCTGAGGGACTGTAAGACAAGAGTATACTTTGTTCCGCTGGAAGATACCGTCAACTCCGAAAGATCTACATTTCCTATCGTCAAAATCGGAGCGGCGAATTCTCCGACAGATGGAAGCCATTTGAGGAGAGCCTCAAGGCGAGCGCTGGAAAGTCTGGAGTGCTCCCTTTGCTGTCGCTCAGATAAAATCGATTGGATATCGTTAAAAAAAGACAATCGAAGAATCGAATCGGAAAACACATTCAGCGAACTTTTCGGGTCAAAAGAGAGGTCGGGGGAGAGGAGCTTCCCCGAAAGGACTCCCGAGGAGAGAACAAGGATTCGATATCCATTCTTTCGGGCAATATCAAAAAGTTTACTCTTTCGAATCCGACTAACGAGAGAATCCATGTTCATCTCCTCTCGCCCATCTCCCTCCGGAAGAACTGGAGGAGGCTCCATCGTCACCACTGAGACCAGAGAATCCAAGTCATTCCGAGCCGAAAAAGTGCCATTCTCAAATAATCGAAGCCCTAATCCTCTAAGAGAATTCAAAAACTTCTTGCCCTCGTAAGTTTGAGCCTCGTGAGGGGACCCAGCTAGACGAAGTCCAGAGAGAGAGAGGTAAACAATATGGGGGCGGCTTTGAAAAATATCATGTGATTCAGAAGGGCGCGGAAGTGAAGAGATATCGGAACCGGGCGCACGCAAATAATGCATCGCGACTGTACTGAGAGGGAAAAGAAGAGCTATCGCGCTAACAAAATTCAATCCTCGGCTCGTCACCGTCGCAAGCCGAGCATTTTGCAAAAGAAATCCCCCAACCACAAATAGGAATCCGCCAACAACCCATGCAGTTCCCGTGGCACCGAACAAAAAGCCGCGACAAAATGGAGAAATCAAGACAATTTCTGAAATCGCCAAAATTGATGCCACAGAGGCAAATGCGCTATTTCGTTTGCCGAGATATAAAACGGCAAACAGTGCTCCGACTCCAAGAGCAACAGCGACACTCGGCCAAAAAACCACCTGAAATGGAAAGAGATCCACGTGACGAGCGTAGAAAAGCAATACAAAAAACTCAGCGAAGAGAATCGGAGCCAGCAATTTCATTTGTGATTCTCCCACCAAGAACGGAACACTACTTGAAAGGTGGCGATGGCTCGTATTTTGGCCGATTGTGTCAGTATTTTCACGTTCCTTTCAGCCGCTATTCTCTTCACGAAGGCTTGCCATTAAATTTCTTCTCAAGTCCTTTCCAGCAATCGAGATAGTCAGTTTGTTTGGTTTCAAGGTTCATCCCATACGGTGTCACAAGTTGAGGGAGACGGGTTTCAAACATAAACGCCATTGTCTTATCAAGTTTCTGAGGACTCAGCGGCTGATGAGAAGCCTTTTCAAAAGCTTCGACATCCGGACCGTGCGGAAGCATCATGTTGTGAAGACTCATGCCCCCCGGAAGAAAACCGTGCTCCTTGGCATCATACTGTCCGACGATGAGCCCCATAAATTCACTCATAATGTTTCTGTGATACCAAGGAGGGCGAAAGGAATGTTCAGCGACCAACCAACGGGGAGGAAAGATAACAAAATCGATGTTCGCGGTACCAACCTGCTCGGTCGGCGATGTCAGAACAGTAAAGATTGATGGATCCGGATGATCAAACAGGATCGCCCCTACTGGCGAAAAGGTGTTCAAGTCATATTTGTATGGGGCATAGTTCCCATGCCATGCGACAACATCGAGTGGTGAGTGACCAATCTCCGTACTATAAAATCTCCCACACCATTTCACATGGAGTCGACACGGAGAATCCTTGTCCTCATACCATGCCACTGGAGTTTTAAAATCTCGTGGATTGGCCAGACAGTTTGCTCCAATCGGTCCTCTATTCGGCAACGAGAATTTTGCACCATAGTTTTCACAAAGATAGCCGCGAGCTTCTTTCCCCTGAATTTCAACGCGAAACATCATCCCACGCGGAACTATACAGATTTCACACGGCGCTACACGAATTCGTCCCATTTCAGTAATGAGGTCTATTTCTCCCTGCTGAGGAACGAAAAGCAGCTCCCCATCCGCATTGAAAAAGTACTCGTCCTCCATACTGTGATTGAGTAAATAGATATGGGAGGACATTCCACTCTGTGCGATGCAGTCTCCAGCGCACGTAATCGTACGAATACCTTCAAGGAAACCAGTTCGCTCTACCGGGACAGGCACCGGATCCCACCGAAGCTGGCCTAGTGGAAGGGCATGGTCCGTCGAAGAGGGAGCAGTCTTCCAAAGCGGAAAATCTCCCTGAACAAAGGAATTGGTGTGTTTCACGCTCGGCCGAATTCGATAAAGCCACGACCGCTCATTCAGACCGTGAGGAGCAGTAAACGGGGAGCCAGAGAGCTGTTCCGCATAAAGTCCATAGGCACACTTTTGAGGAGAGTTCTGACCCTGTGGTAACGCTCCGGGAAGAGCTTCTGTCTCAAAGTCATTGCCAAATCCAGGCATGTATTCAAAATTCATTTTCTCTCCTCGGTGACGACGGCCTCAACTCAAGTTCATACTATCCTCCGAAAGAGGTCAGGAAAACTCCCTCTTGATTTAGGGAACAGGAGTCTCCTCTTTGTCCTGCGAAGCCTCTAAACGTAAGACCTGGGAGAGAATCTGGGCAAGAGCATCGAGATTGTAGGGTTTTGCAAGAACCCCTGAAAAGCCAAACTGCTCGAAGCGGGACGCTACAGCGCTACTAGAGTACCCACTCGAAACAATAAGTGTAGCGGTCGGATCGACATCTAAAAGTTGCTTCGCCGTTTCCCTTCCACCAAGGCCACCTTTGACAGTCAAATCAAGAATCGCCGCTTTAAATCGAGTGCCAGCTTCAAGGGAAGTAACGTATTTTGAAATCGCTTCCCTGCCATCAAGGGCAATTTCAATTTCATATCCCAAAGCCTTGAGCATTCGGCCAGCTACTTCTCGCACAAGAGGATCATCGTCCATAAGGAGAATTCGACCACTTCCTTGATGAAATTTCGGACGGTGAGCTGAAACTGATGATTCGCCAACTATCTGATCGCTCGCAAGCAGATAAATAGAGATCGAGGTTCCCTTTCCCTCTATGGAACGGATCTGGAGCTTCCCTCCGTGCTGCTTGATAATCGAGTAAGCAGTCGCAAGCCCTAAACCACTTCCTTTGCTCTTGGTTGTGAAGTATGGATCGCATACCCGATCGAGCAGATGTGCAGGAATGCCAATCCCTGAATCAATCACCTGAATCTCAATACAGTCTCTTTCTGGCCCAAGCGGGCCTTGCGATGTTCTTCGACACGAAACCGAGATTGCTCCCCCGGCCGGCATCGCTTGCTTGGCATTGATGAAGAGATTATTGAATACCTGGACGAGTTGGCCAGGATCTCCTTCCGCAATGGACGAGCTTGGATCTCCTTCAACTTCGCAATGGAGACTGGATCCCCCAAGTGAAAGCCGAATCGACTCTTCAAGAAGGTCGAACACATTGACTGGCTTTTTTATCGGGGCTCCTCCCTTTGAGAAAGTAAGGAGCTGATCTGTCAATCCCTTTGCCCGGAGACAAGCTTCCTCTGTCGTTTTGAGAAGTTCTCGAAGTTCACCACTTCCCGAATCTGTGGCGCACAGAAGTGCCAACGATACATTTCCCAAAATCGCTGCCAAAAGATTGTTAAAATCGTGAGCAATCCCACCAGCGAGTTCCCCGACCGATTCAAGTTTCTGTGCTTTTAAAAGTTCAAGCTCTATCTCACGCTCAGCGGAAATATCTCGAAAAACTACCACGAGTCCGTTCGGCCCACTCCCTT
>JAGRAO010000289.1 GCA_020434565.1 Bdellovibrionales bacterium | reverse complement strand
TCTTCCTCTTCCTCGCGCAAAGGGAGTGAGAACTCAGGGCCTTCGTTATGAACTCAACAGCGAAATGCTCGAGCTCGGAGTGCGAGAGGGCCAAAGCAACGAAGTGCTCAGTTCAGATTCGCCAGTGCGAATTTCGATTACTGCCGGGGCCCTGATCGTTTTTGTCCTACGGAGAGCTTTCGGATGACTTCCGTTCTTTAATCCCTGTCCTGCTCGAATACTATCGGAGTCGGACGAGGATGAAGAGCAGAGTCTCATGCAAAAGGGAGCAGATTAAAACAAGTTTTTGACGAATGCCTTCACCCGGGTCGCTTTAGTGGGATCCTTGAGTTGCTCCTCGACTCTCTTTTCAAAGGCTTTGAGCCGGGATGAAATTTCAGCCATCTCTTCGTGTTGCTCCCTCATATGTTGGAGCTCACCAATGTCGAGCCAGTAGCCACCACAAGAGTCACAATGATCAATTTCAAAATTAATTTCTGGATCTATCTCTACCCGATTCATTACTTGGTTGGATGGACATCGAGGGCATCCCCTTGCTTTCGAGCGATCAATAAGGACGTTTGGAGAACGTTTCATTCTTAAGAGAGAATCTGGAAACGGCTTGTTGTGTGCTGCGCACTTCTCCAGCTCCCCCTTGTCAAACCACATTCCACTACATCCGTCTTGGCAGATGTCGATCTGGAAAGTTCCTGCGTCGAATTCTTTTAATTCATTTTGACAAACCGGACATTTCATAGTGACCTATCTCCAAATAGCGCACACATATTCGAGCGAAGAATTGCACGCCACAGGAGTATGGTCTTTTCTGAGATTGGGGTCTATTGGAGAATGAGGAGTAGGTGAAACGATATGTTTTTCACATTGCGCTTCCGGAAGACTGGGAAGAGGGAGCAAACAGGAGAGTATATGCGCCGCCATCTCTTGCCTCGGAAGGGTTCATACATTTCTCCTCTTTTGAACAGTTGACAGAGACAGCGGGGAGGTATTTCCCAGATTCGAGCGGCCTCGTATTGCTTCAGGTTGAAGCCGCTGTTCTGGGAAGTTCTCTGCGATTCGAGGTGGTTCGAGGGACAGAGGAATACCCTCATCTTTATCGGGAGCTTCTGAAATCTGAAGTATCTTCGATTCATTGGCTCGCCCCTCACGAGGACTTCGGCGAAGCTCTCAATCGGATTTTCCCCCTTGGAGACCCGAGCCTGACATTTTTAGCCTGAAAATTGATTAAGTTTTTTAAGCGGTTTACGCTTGCGGGTGCAGTTTTTCTTGGTGGTGCCCAGTATGTACGCTACTCCAAATCTTACTCATCCGGCGCGAGAAGCGCTCATCGAGATTGCAAGTGCTTTGGTCAAGGGAGGGCCTGTTGAGTTCAGTGAGGTGACTCGACGTTTCCGAGAACTCCCCGAAGCGACCATCCGAACAGGAGAGTTTTCAGCGAAGGCGAATGGGGTCGTTAATCCTATTCTCCCGCCAAATGAATACTTTCGCGATGAAACTAGCCCTGATGATCACATTCCGTTTTCACCTGTGATTTATCTCTCGGGCGGATCAAGAGACGACAGTTATGATGTCGCGATTCGTGGTTCTCATGCAGCTCGGGTTTATCACCAGATGCTTGAGATAATACACCTCACTGAAGCTGAGATGCTTGCCGAAGCGCAGGCTCTCGTCAGTGCTGACCAGCTCGTGGTGGTGAAGAACCAGGCTGGAGTGTTGGAAATGAAAAACGTGGTGAGTGAGCCAGGAGCCTTTGCTATTCGTTTACAATACGATAGGTCTGATGCGTCGAAGGCCCCTGACTGTCAGGTCTTTCTTGCAAAGGGAGGACATTCCTTTGATCTGAATGGGGAGCAGGCCTTGAGGCTCTTCCTTCCTTTTATTCGCAACAGAGTCGCCTAGGAAGAGGGGGAGGAGAGCAGAATTGAGAGCCCTTCTCTTTTTCAAATTGAGAAACCGGAACGGAGCGTAATTCGATGCCGGACATTACCGATCAAAACGTATCTCAAGTAGAAGACGAGGGTGAGCACGCGTCTTCGCTAGCAGAAGAGCGATTGCCATCGATCGAGGCGGCCCCTCTCCTTGAACGTATCGACGAGGTGCTTTCCACTTTTAAGAGTCGCGGCGAGGAGATGGCTGCGCATATGGTCGGCAAATCTCGAGCAGAATTCGACAAGCTCTTTTCTGGGTGTGTTGAAGCGTGGAAGCTTGTTTTCGAAACAGACATGGAACATGCCGGGTTGTTAAATCGTCCCAGTTGGGGCTCTCTCTCACACGCGCTCGTTGATGCTCATATCGGTGAAATGTGCGATGAGTTGATGGACAGATCGCGTTTTGCCGTCTCCATTCAAGCGAAGACTTCTTCTTTTATTCGGTCTTATGTTGAGTTTCTCCTGAAGAATGCGCAGAAGCAGGAAAACGACACAGGTGAGCCAACTGCGGAGCAGCGAGCGAGATGGATGGCTCTATCAAAGGAGATCGCCGAGAAGTGGGCATCGTTTGAAAGAGAGGTTGCGACCGAACGGAGGCTGTTTCGAACAGAGAGAAATCAGGCAGAAAATGGACTCGTCGCCCGACTCGGAGAGCATCTTGACTTTGCTCCACTCCGCAAAGAGTTAAAAGAGTCAACTCCAACGGGAGATGCCCTTCTTGAGCATGCGGGGATACTCGCCGCGGATCGAGGTTCAGCGGCTGAGAAGTCGCTCTTTCCGTCACTTCGTGCGACTTCTTTGGGGGGAACTCAGGGTGATAGCACAGCTGCGGTAATTGCTGCTCGGCGCTCTTCGGTTATGGAGTTTGAGCGTGGAATTGAAGATCGATTTTTTGAGATAGATCGAATTTTCAACATCGAGCCTGCGCAACTTTCGTCGCTCAAGTATGCCCTTGAGCTCGGTGTGCTCGGGGTGAGGACAGTTCTTTTGCGAGACCAGGATGGTCGCGAATTAGTTGAGCCGATGAAAGCTGCGTTTCTCTCGGCATGTCAGAATGTGGTCTCTTCGTTCGATACGGAAAGTGAGTGTTACAGAGCCGTTACAGGCCTTCTTGCAATTCAAGCCAGGGCCTTTGGTATAGTTTAGAAGTTGGCCGCTTTTGAAGTGAGATATATGAGATTCCTCATTGCCTTTTTCCTTCTCTTGGTTTGTGTTGGATGCTCTGAAGTTGCGCAAGAGCTCCGTGGCGATCCAGCGCCAGATTCAGGTTTTATTGAGCACACCGAGGATATGGCTGAGTGGAAAGAGCGTGCCCCTGTTCACAAAATCTGGTTCAAAGACCGAGAAAAATTCTACCGAGAACGAGACAAGTATAAAAAAATCTGTTTCAAGCCAGTTGCAACTGATTTCATAATAACCAAGGGTTGGTGGGACAAACTAAACACAGCAGACCGAGAGCAGTACCATAAAGACTTGGAAGAGATGGCGGGCTATGTGAGAAATGCGTTTGAGCATGCTTTCCGAGATGACCCAAATAATCGATTCGAAGTCGTTGAGAGGCCTGATGCAGAAACTATCGTTTACTCATTGGCGCTCACTGAACTCATCGCAACGAAAGCTCACGTAAATGCTGCCGGTACGGCGCTAGGACTTTTCGTACCTGGCGGTGGGCTCCTAAAGACCGCAGCAAAGGGAAGTATAGCAATAGAAGCAAACGTGTATGACGGTGGAACGAATGAACTGCTCGTCACATGGGCTGATCGAGAGCAGGATCGCAGCGCTCTGTTTAGTTTTTCAGATTTTTCTTGGTACTCGCACGCTCGTGCCACGGTCGACAACTGGGCCTCGCAGTTAGTTGAGGGATATAACACCCCGATAGACCATAAAGTTGAAGATAGAACTATTTTTACTCTGAATCCTTTCTGAGATCAGAGAATTCTGTGGCTTTGCGATTATTCGGTGAGCGTGCAGAGTTGTTTCTGGCACTTACTGGTGTTTTGCACAGTAGG
>JAGRAO010000028.1 GCA_020434565.1 Bdellovibrionales bacterium | reverse complement strand
TAGCGGTGTCAGGGGAGTCGGTTTTTGATTCGTTTGGAAGTAGTGTAGATTTCTCTACCGACTTCAATGATGATGGAGAGAAGGATATCGTAGTTGGGGCGCCAGGAATCGGTCCTTCAACGAGGGGGTATATCTCTGTTTTCTCTGGTGTGGATGGCCAACTACTTTTTTCTATTGAATCAGATGAGCTTGGTGGTTCGTTTGGCTGGGAGCTCCTCAGCATGCCAGACGTCTCAGGTGATGGAAGGCCAGAGATTGTGGTAGGTGATCCGGGTTACGACGGTTCGGCGGGGACGGATTCAGGAAGAGTCCTAATGTTCAGTGCACCTGATTGTCTGAATGATCCGAATAAGACAGAACCGGGTATCTGTGGTTGTGGAGTCGACGATTCAATTGATGGCGATGGCGATGGCATCCCCGACTGTATCGATAGGTGTCTAGATGACCCGCAAAATAAGTGTAACGGCCACCTCTATTGGGAGCCAATTCGTGAAATTATTTTTGGGTTCTGAGCCTTAAGTCTCTGTAGAGGCTGCAGGTCTCGTTAAAGCGACAAACAGAGTGAAGGCCGAATCTCGGAATTGAGAGGAAAACACGAACTCGATTGCGACGGCGAGATGAAGGGGTTTGATCTGCAACTTGTCAGAGATGTTCGAGCTGCGGTTTCCGTTCCGATCACAGTGCTTGGTGGAGCAGGAAGTCTCGGGGACTTCTCTACTCTCTTTCAGGAGTTTGGTGTGATCGGGGGAGCTGCTGGGAGTCTATTTGTTTTTAAAGGTCCGTACCGGGCAGTTCTCATTAACTATCCAAGCGAAGAAGAACGTGGGAAAATTCTCTCAGTTCGGGTTCCATAGCTCGACACTGCATCAGTAAGGTCGGGACTCACGAGAGGAATCCCAGAACCTTTGCACCTCCTCGGAAGTTCAGCTTTCACCACCCAAAGTCCCACTTGAGTACGACTTCAGGGAGTTCGAGTACTGCAGGCCAAAAGAGGGTAGCAAGCCAAGCCCCAAGCCCGAGCATTGGTATGAACGGAATGACTGGAACACTGGCTGGCTGTCTCCGAATCTTGCGGGCCGAAGCGAGCAGAATGGCCCATCCCACTCCAGTAAATGAGGTAAAAATGAGAAGGGGCATTCCTGCAAACTGACCGATCATGGTCCCAGCAGAGAGTACAAAAAGAGTGTCTCCGCTTCCCATGGCTTGTTTGCCAAAAATAGGACTGGCAATGCTAGTGATAACAAAGGGTACCGCCCCTGCACTCGCGGAGCCGAGAACGGCAGTGGCAAAAATCGTCCACGTGTCTCCCCCGATAATCCAGACACCGAGTGTGCCAAATGTGGTTATCGTAAAGGCCACCGCTATCTGAATCGGCGGATTCTCCCTCGCCAAGAGCCTCGGAACGAGAAGCAATGGCACGAAAGAACGCCTATTCCCCATGAGTCGAAAGATGAGATCCATTCTCGTCAGCGAAAACGTGACAATTGTGATCGCGAGTAGCACGATGACCACCAATGAGGAGGGAGTCGCGTTGACGATCGGATTGTCATCGGAGAAAGGAAACGGACCAACGAAAACGTGAGGTGGTACCTCGGAAAGGAGGCTTGAAGCCGGAGAAAGAATCATGAGAGGAAACGCGACAAACGCTGGCGCAACCAGTATGAAGTGCTTCACTGTCATGGTGCGGAAGTCTTCAACCGTGGCCACGAAAAGAAAGCAGTGAAAAGAGAGAAGCGTCAGGTGTCGAACGACGAGATCAAATGGCGCAAGGAGAGGATACTCCGCCCGCAGGAGGAGCATCAGAGCCATCGAATAAACCGCGGTCAGACACGATGCGCACAGTGCTCTCCAGCGGAGCTTTCGGAGATCGGTACATCGGCGTTCTCCGAGAAGAGCCGAGCAGATTCCACCGAAAACCAAGCCACTGGCGAGGGCCGTGAGTCCACCCCATGAAAAGCACAACTTCAGAGCATCTTCAAAAGACAGAAGAAGAGTCATAGAAACCTCAATCTCGGCTGAGAAGCCGCAAGAAGAACCTTAAGTCTCTCGTGAATACCCGAAAAAAAATGCGACAAAGAGCTTTGCTAGGTGAGGAGTTGAGTAGAATACAGTTCCGGCAGTGAATCAACTTAGGCTTCAGGCAGGTTGTTCGAGCCCGGCAAGTATGTAGAATAAGGTGCAGGAAAGGCACGGGAATTGCGAGGCGCAAAAAGTGAGACTGAGTCGTCGGAAGGGAAGGGTCTATACGGTCGTTGAGGTGGGAATTGTGGTCGCTATCGGAGCACTCTTTCTCTGGGTCCTTCTTCCTGCGATGACACAAGCGACGAAGCACAAAGAGCTCCAGGGTTCAGGAACGCTTGAAGAGATGGTCGCTCAAGGAGATCGAATCTCTGGTGTTATCGGACTCGTGGTTGATCAAACCAAAAAGGTAGTGGCAGATCATAAGGGTATCTCTTTTTGGTTGGTTGGAAATAACGATCAGCGATACCGAATCAGTGAGCCTATTTTTAGCGTCGAAGAGATGCAGAGCTTGGATCTTCACGTGGGACAGCCGATCTCTTTTGTCGTTGATCGGTGGTCGTTTGTGGGGTCACTCGATGTACTTAAAGTTGAATCTGCAGGTCCCCACTAATCCTGGCAGACCCCATAAATTTGTACTGCAATTTGCTGGCGATCTCCCAGTCACTCGTCCGAATTCAAAGAGGCGAAAAGTACAAGTGTAAAGGGTTTTTCGGCGTTCTCTGAACCCGGCTCGGGTTCAAGATCAAACATCGAGTCGACCGTAAGCCCGCGTTGAGCAATTCGAGATTCGAGCGCATCGCGAACCGATTCGTTTGTAGCAAGTCCTCTTTCGATGAGACCAAAACTATCGTGCCACATGTACGAGTGGCTCGGGCCGGCACGAAGTTCTGAGCAGATCACCTCTTCAATTTCATGAGGGAGAAGAGTTGCGAGAGCAGATTCTCGCCTTTCATCAGATAACCCCTTCAATCGTTCAACGAGTGAGGGTTCGTGAATTGCCTGAGAGTCGCACGAGAGCGCGTTGGCGGCGGCGTTCACCCCGAGAGCTCCTGCAGTCAGACTGATTCCTATCACAGTCGGAGCGAAAAGAGACCAAATGCTTTCTCCGCTGATAACTCGCTCGCAAAAAGCTCCAGCTCCTTCCAATCTTTCAGAGAACGACATAATGCACCTCCTTATCCCCGACGCGAAAGATTAGCAGAGATCTCCGACATAACAAATAGGAGTAACAGCAAGGAGAGCGGAGGTCATGAGAGTGGGACAAGGATGAGGAGCAGGACGAGGAAAAAGAGTGTTAGGGTTGGATGGACTCGAAATACTGAGTGATGCCGTCAGACTTGACGAGTACGAGGCCAGGAACGAGTGAGAGAAAGGGTCCGTTGGCTACACCACAGACGCGAATCTGTTCTCCGTGGGTGCGGGCAGTTTCAATTCGAGCTGCAAGCATCCTGCCTACATGCGAGAAGAGTTTTCCGTGAAAGGGGTTAAACATGTAGAAAACATTTGCTCTCTGAAAGTCAAAATCTCGAACGTCCCCATTTATCATTTCGACGCAATCGAGCTTGTTTCGCTCAATTGCTCGCTTGCCAATTTCCGCCAGAGGGGTTTGGTATTCGACACTAATTGCGCGGCAACCAGTGAGAAGTGAAAGGAGCATGCCGGGGCGGCCAACTCCGGCACCGAGATCGCAGAACGTGTCTTCTGGCGACAACTTGAGATTGCTTCCTATTGAAAGGAGTTCTCCAACCCAAAGCGGTTGATAGTGAATCATGCCCTCTTTTAGGAGATGGCCTTCGGTCATTCGATCGGGTGGTTCCTCCAGCTCGAGGAGTTCATCAAGCATTACGTCCGCCCCAGAGTAACCATCGAGAAATCGTCTGTCGTTAAGGTTTTTTTCAAGCAGGGAGGAAAGAGACACGCCACGCAAAGTGCCAACTCGAAGCTGTTGTCGAAGCGGTGCGAAGAGAGCCGAGTCAGTTTCTCTAAAAGTTGTGAGGGCACCGGAAAGCGTCATTGCAGTCTCTTCGGCTTGAATACGGAATATCGAATCGGTCGCTGCAAGCTCTTGAAGAGCCGAGATCACCGGAGGAAGTTCTCGTCGCATTCGTGAGCGAGTTGTAAGAGGGAGTTCCTCGAGTTGACAGCTCTCTAACCCCTTCAGAAGGAGTTGCGTGTCAGAGAGGAGTTCCTGGCAGTTCTCTCTGTGGTGTTGTGCCCGTGCCCCGTTTGAAAAATCCTGATCTCTCATCCGTGGAAGAAGCGTCCTTGAGAGATTAAAGGCGTGTCCGAGCGAGCGGAGCGCAGATTCTGGTGAGCGAAATTCCATGGAGCAAAGATAACGACGCCACTGTGCTAATCAAGCGATTTTAGAGCTGGCTGAAACCGTCGCACTTTTCGTTCTATTTGGGTTGTTCGAGAAGAACAAGAGCTTCTTCTCGAAGTTTCTGGAGAGTTGGCAGGGGTATGGAAGACTTTGAGCTCTGTTCGAGAAGCTCACAGTATTGAAGGAGCGCTTTACCCGCAGCGTGAGTATTTCCGACTATTTTCTCAACTTCAGCTAAGCTCAAAAGAGTCTCGGGAACCCTTGGATCCGCTTGGTGGGACTGCTCAAGGTCGTTTCGAGCCTCTTGAAACTTTTCCAAGAAAAAGTAAGCGTGACCCCTATTGCTTAGGAGACCAGGATCGCGAGGGTGATGTTGAAGGGCTTCGGTCGCAGCTGAAATTGCCCCGGCGAAATCTTCAAGTTTCATATAAGCGAGGGTCAAATTTCTAAAAGCGAGGATGAGATCGTGATTAAGTTTCGCGGCTTTGGAAGAGGCTTCCTTCGATTTTTGATATTGTTCGAGTTCAAGAAAAACTTTTCCGAGGTTGAGATGGCAGTCAGAGGAGTTGGGGAATCGCTGAACCGCTTTCTCAAGGAGCGTTTGGGCGTCCTCGGGTCTTTTCGCTTGTACATACAGAAAACCGAGATCGCTCCAAGCCCGAGCGAAATTGGGATTGAGCTTGAGTGAGAGCTCAAGGTGCTCTATTGCGCTTCGTATATCTCTGTTGTGATAGAGCTGGACCCCAAGTTCGTAGTGGGATTTCCAGCATTCGGCGTTGTTTTCAATTTTTTTCTGACCCAAACTCTGGTACAGGGCTCCCCGCTCTGCTCGCCTCGAATCATCGAGATGTCCGTAGTGGTGTATTGGAACAGGGCACTCCACTACCGAGAGTCCGGCTTCACCAACACTTTTCTCTACGAGTTCGTGAACGTGCCCCCGATATCGCACATCTGTTCTGTTTGGGAAAAGTAAGATATTTGAGCTGACAAAGTAGCCGGTGCCCTTTTCAAGGGCAATATACTCCGCATGGTTCGGTATATATCCGTTTGTCGAAAGCTTTGTTGTGTAGTGTCTCTTCGCTAGAGTATACGCGCATGTTTGGTCGTTCAAATAGGACGTGAGCTTCGAGAGATCCTTGGAGGCGATGACTTCGTCACCATCGAGAGCAAGAATCCAAGGTTGAGTTGCTTTCTCAAGCGAAAAATTTCTCGCAGCTGAAAAATCATCGCACCACTCAAAGTGGTATACTTCTGCTTCGAATCTTTTGGCAATCTCTGGCGTTTTGTCGGTTGAACCGGTGTCAACAACAATCAGTTGTGAGCATATGTCACGTATAGATCCAATAGCGCTTGCAAGATAACGCTCTTCATTTTTTACAATCATGCATACAGACAGCGGGGCTTTTTTCACTGGAGTTCTCGCAGAAGAAAGCGTTGATTTTGCTTTCGCAAAGCTCGGGTTCTCTCTCGAGAAGATCGGCGATTTCTCGCGTACGCTTGAGCATTTCTACGAGTACTTCCTAGGGTGCTACGAATTCCCACTATAGATGAGAACTCCTCGCTTCAGAAAAACACGGAATTTTTTGCCCAGTCAAAACTAAGTCCTCAGATATTCAAGAAAAATGCCGATTTTTGATCTGCGGAACTGTGTGTGATGAAAGGTGGTACAAGGAGGTACCGTGTCGGGCATTAGTCTTGGCACAAACTTATTTGCATTGAATGCAAAGCGCTATCTTAGTAGCAACTCAGACAAACTGGGTCAGGTCTACTCGCGCCTTGCATCAGGGCAACGCATCAATGGTGCGAGTGATGACGCCGCGGGTCTGGCTGTGGCGAGTTCATTGCGTGTGCAGTCTCGCGTGTATGCTCAAGCTGGGCGAAATCTTCAAGATGGAATCAGTGCAGTAAATATCGCTGATTCTACCCTCGAAAACCTCTCCAATGTTTTATTGCGCTTAAAAGAGCTCGCCGAGCAATCGGCAAACGGTTCATTTTCTACCGTGCAACGACAAGCTCTCGATGCAGAAGCGACGCAGCTTACGAGTGAATATAACCGAATCGTTGCGTCCACAAAGTTCAATGATATTGCGCTGCTCGACCCAGAGATTTCTGGCTTAAATGTACAACTTGGATTTGGAAGCGCTTCGAATATCCAGATCGATACTGTTGATGAACTACTTCGGACAGTAGGGACTGGAACCTTTACCGATCTTGGCGATCAGCTGAGTGGATCAGGCTCGATCTTGCAAGCTGGGGATTTTGACGGAGATGGA
The DNA here is from genome assembly GCA_020434565.1 of Bdellovibrionales bacterium. Classification (GTDB taxonomy): domain Bacteria; phylum Bdellovibrionota_C; class UBA2361; order UBA2361; family RFPC01; genus JAGRAO01. The sequence goes on along the minus strand of JAGRAO010000028.1, from coordinate 15,213 downwards.
ATTACTGATGCTATCTCATACTCTGGCTCATCTCTCACTTTCAACAAAGGCAACGGAAGTGGAGGATTCAATACTGGTTCTGCCTTCTTTTCGGGCTCGTTTAGTGGGTCAGTTATATTCTATGCCGATATTGGCGACGTTGACGGTGACGGGGATCTTGATCTCGTGGTCGCTGCATCAACTACCGGTACGAATGACGATGAGGGGGTATATCTCTTTACAAACAACGGTTCTGGAACCTTTACCCTCGCACAAACATTCGGAGCGATTCTCGATTCGCAGTCGTATAATGGAATTAAATTTGGAGACTTCAACGGAGATGATCTTCTCGATGTTGCATACACCGGCGTTTCGTCAAAGATAAGTGTCTTTCTCGGTCAGGGAGGTGGAGGAATCAGCTACACCACTGACTATACGATCGGCTCGAGTGTTTCGAGCATCTCTGACGTCGCCGATCTTAATGGCGATGGCATCGACGATTTTATCACACGTTTTGGTCTCAGCACGAATAGCGTCTATCTTGGAGGTTCTCTCTCGCAAACCTTTTCCTATCGAACAATGTTGTCTGGCGATTTCAACGATGATGGCGTGCTTGATCTCATTGGAGTGGGGGCTTCGACAACAGATCTGTTGTTGGGAGATGGTAATGGTGAGTTTAGTTTCTCTCAAACGATTACCTCAAGCGGTTTTCACGTAAATACGTTTATTGATGACTTCAATAATGATGGAGAGCTTGATGTACTTGTTGGGACTGCTGGAGTTTTCCTCGGTGATGGGAGGGGAGATTTTTCCTTCAAAGAGGGTTCTGACGGTCCTGTCGCAAATTTTCTGGGCGACATGGATGGAGATGGCGTTGTAGATCTCATCCGTTTCTCTGGACAGGTCTACTTAAACAATACGACAGAGACCACTGATATTAAGAGATTTAATCTCACCACTCGAGAATCGTCTCTCGAAGCTTTAGATGAAATTGACCAGTACCAGGAAAAGCTCACAAAACAGCGGAGTGCGCTTGGAGCAACGATGAGTCGTTTTGAAAGCGCCGCGAGAACTCTCTACGACCGCGTTGATAATCTACAAGCCGCTGAGGGAAGAATAGTCGATGCGGATATCGCGGTTGAAACTGCGGAGCTGACCAGACTTCAGATTCTTCAGGAAGCAGCTGCGGCTGTCTTAGGTCAGGCAAATATTATTCCATCTCTTGCTTTAGAGCTCCTCACCTCTCGTGCTCCACCCGGTCGATAGGTAAATTCATGTTTCTCCCTTGATAGTTCACAACGACCCTTGTATCACTCTTTCACTTACCGCAACCTATCAAGACTGAAACCTCATGCACTCTTTCGAGGGCTCCCACGCTTAGGAAGACAGAGATGCGATTTATTCATTCGTTTTGGTTTAAGCCGATTATTGAGAATCCAGAGAAGTCTTGGGCTGGATTCTCGAAACCAGAGTACTTCTGGTATTGCTGGGCACTTTCGCTTCTCACAGTCCGCCGACACTATCAGAGCGCGGAATTGTACACAGATTCTCATGGGATGCGCTTTATCCAAAAGCTTCGCCTTCCCTATGACAATATCCATGTCGTGTTTGACAGCCTCGAAGACTTACGACCTGAGTTCTGGGCTTATCCAAAGCTCCTTGTCTTTTCACTCCAGCAGCAACCTTTTCTGCATCTCGATACAGACGTTTTCCTCTGGAAGCCACTCCCAGATCGGCTTTTTCAATGTGAAGTTTTTGGACAGAATTTTGAGCTTCAGCCAGCCCAACACCAGTTTTATCGCTCTCTTCTCGAAGAGCTGCGAAAGCATATGGTGTATTTGCCTGCAAGTTATTTCGAAGAGGAGCCGGGCGAGCGCGAATTTGCTGCCATTAACTGTGGAATCGTAGGTGGAAGAGCGGTTGAGCTTTTTCAGAGTTACAGTAAAGAGTGCATGGAGATTTTTCTCCGACCAGAGAATCAAGAAGGCTGGGATAAGATTTTTCGGGAGAGTAACATTCCAAGTGGGCTGTTTAATGCAGCTATAGAGCAGTGGAACCTCTCTCTGTGGGGTAGGGATCGGCACGTTGAAGTCCTTTTTTCTCGTGAGCAGGTAGAATCAAACTACTTTAAAGGCGAGTCTCTTGGATATACTCATCTCTTGGGTGTGTCCAAAAGTGAGGGAAGTTTTTGTGCTCAAATTGAAGAACAACTCTTTCAGCTTGCGCCAAAAACGAAGGCGAGAATTGATGAATTTTGCGCCGAAGAAAGAGCTTGTGGATGGAAGGGATGATCCTCAAAGCCGTTCACAGTTACTTTTTCCCCCCGATTGATCAGCATACCGAGTCTCGCGGATTAGGTGGTTTTCCTTCAGCACGAGAGTATTGGTACTCACATGCCCTCTCTGCGTGTCTCCTCCGTCAACATTTTTTAAGAATCGAACTCGTTACCGATCAATACGGTGCCCATGTCGTGATGAATCTCTTAAAACTCCCGTACGATTCGGTTCGAGTTCTTCCGCACTCGGCTGCTGGCGTGGGTGGTCATGCTTGGAATTCTATAAAGTTTCTAGCTTATCTGGAACAGGATGAAGCCTTTGTGCACTGTGACACTGATGCGTATTTGTGGAATCCTCTCCCGAGAGAGATTCTCGATTCACAAGTCTTTGGGCAGTCGATTGAGGCAGTCGGCGACTTTAAGACTTTCTATTCGGAGACATTGGAGGAAATCCGAAAATATCTTCCCGAACTGCCAGCAGGGTTCTCAAAATTTCAATCCGATTTCGAAGGAAACTACGCGATAAATTGTGGGTTGTTGGGCGGGACGGATTTAAAACTTCTCCACTACTACGCGAAAACGACACTCTTGATTCTTCATCATCCGAAAAATGCCAACGGCTGGGAGACGTTGATGAGAGAGGGAAATTCAGACGTTCGCGAGCAAGTTTGTGCGGCAGTGGAGCAGCTGAATATCATCGTTGCCTGTGCCAAGTTTCATGTAAGACCCAAAGTCGTACTCGAGATCGGCAAGGAGCATCTTCAAGGGCCCAGTCCTACCTTAACCCACCTAATGGGCCCAACGAAAAATGACTCAACCCGCCTCTCCAAGTATGTGGAATTGGTAAAAAGAGAATTTCCTCAAATCGCTGGGAGAATTGAAACGCACTTCGGGCAGCGCTAGCGTGCTTCCTCCCGTTGAGGTTTGAGGGAGAATCCGACCTTTCGGAGTCCCCATTTGAACGATATTTCTAATTGTAATCTCTTCATGAACTCGCTTTTTTTCGAGGGTGTTGGTTAGTGAGCCCGCAAGGAATATCTTGAAAGAAGAAGCAGTGCGGAGAAGAGTATGGTAGCGCATGTTCCTTGCCCGGATCGAAGCCCCGATGTGGAGCTCGCCAAAGCTTCGTTTCCTTCCCGTCCGAATAGAGGGCTTGTGGGATTGGCCCTCTCACTTTCACTCCTTGGAGGAGTTCTCCCGGGTTGTGGCAGAAGTTCTCCCTCGCAGCCTCAGGGGATCGTCTCTCCTTATGGAATCTCAAAGGGAATTCCAGACAGCCTCACCTTTGATGAACGGGTGTTTGCTATCGGAACGGATATCGACGTGTATTCGGATGGGGCAAAGTTCGGAAAGATCGAAGAGAAAGTCTTAAGTTGGGGCACACAGTTTCGTCTCTATGACCGGGACGATGGGCTCATTGCTATTGCGAAGCAACGCGCGGTGTCATGGGGCGTAAAGATCGATATTTACGATGGAGAAGGGGTATTCCTCGGAACCGTTAAGGAGAAGATATTAGAGTCGATGTTCTCCATTAAAAGCCAGTACTCGATCGAAGATGCAAACGGGGTAGAGATTGCTGACTCGGCAAAGCTTGATTTTCTTGGATCTCACGTAACGGTTCGTGACAAGGAGGGAGCGGTTGTCGCCGATATGGATCGGGGATTAATTAATCTCACGGGAGACAAATGGACGGTGAATTTCTCAGGAAACTTTGACAGGCGACTCTTAGTGTTCATTCCGGCGTATAAGACGGCTGCTGACAATAGTAGCGATTGAGAGGTGTTCCTATCCCCAGAATTTGTTTACTGGTTCCCGAACTCGCACAGTGAAAGTTCCAACTGGCTGTGAGGAGAGATCTCGAGGGTGATTTCGGTGCGTAATGCTGACAAAACAACGAGTGGGTTCCTGCCATGGATCGAGTTGAAAAACAAGAAAAGCGTGCAGCATATCGCTCTCGCTCGCTTCAATCGGTTCGAGCTCTAGCGAAACAGCGTGAAGCAGCTGTTGAGGGGGGAGTTGGTAAAAAGCAGCTACTGACTGGAGAACCTGATTGAGAAGCAGTGATCCTTGACTGCTATTGGAGTCCCTAAGCGTTGCGAGATCTCTTTGAAAATGAATCTCGAGCCTTTCAAGCAACTCGAGGAAACCAGTTCGGTCAACAAAATGGAGAAGATTAAAATTACGCTTATCAGCGCTCTCTCGTGAAAGAGAACACCTGATTGAACAATCGAGCCCAGCATCGCCGTCCGGCAACTCTTGCCAGCGCCACTTCCCATTGCTGTCGCGAAAAGGCAAAAGGCATTCATTTCGATCATTTCGAAGGATCAGAAAGTGACTGTAGCCTCTTTCTTGCTCGGAGTAAGAGCGACTTCTCGGATGCTGAGCGTCAAGCGGTAGGTGAGTAACGACAGGGGTAAGTCTCCCCTCGTATGTAAGTTTCGATGGAGCAGCGTTGGTGATGACTTCACTAATGTCTCTCGCAAACTGAACTGCTGAATCTCGAATCCACTCCTCTCGCGGCTCACTTCTCCGATCGCCCCTGAGAAGGTTGTAAGCATAAAAGGGAAATGATGAGTCGAGACGTCGAAGAGAGGTCTCTCGAATCTCCTGCGCGAGGCGCTCGGCCTCTGGAGATACTTCAAATTGGGCACGACCCAAGGGCAGATCTCCACCGCTGACGGGCGTGGGCTGAGAGGTAGGATCTGGTCTTAGATCTTCAATCATACGGCGTTACAAAATTATGAGACAGAAATTGTAGAGGATTCTGACGCTTAGACAAGTCGCCCTCTTTGGCTGAGGTTCTCGTGAGAGCAGCTGGCTGTCCCAGGGCACGGGGCGCGGTGACTTTCCCTCTGTCCTCAAGAGTTCCTCCCGTGGAAAATCAAGCCGTTAGAGGCGACTCGTTGAGTACCTGGGTGGGTATGCTACCCTCGTCGCGCCTAAGAGAGTGTTTTCGTCGGAGCGGGTGATGTCACCAGTTCGAACTTCAAAAAGAGTGTTGGGGCTTATCCTGCTTCTTTCCTCGCTCGTTTCTCTCTTTCCCGCGTTGAGTCAGCAGGTAGTCCTTCCGATTTATGATGGTACGAAGTTTCTCTGTGTTCAGGAGTTTGGCACAGGGAACGCTCTCGCTTCAGTTCGTTGGAACGGGAGTTTTCATTTTGTTCCTTTCCGATCTGCGCTCCAATCAACCCGCGGGAAGATTCGCAAACTGTATTTTCGTCTTGAAGCCGCATCTCGTCGGTCAGGCACTCACGCAAAGATGAATCGCTTGTACGCGCGAATTCTAGTTCAGGAGCAGCTCTTACGGGAGATCCGTGATTGCCGTCTGGCAGATGGAAATTTTTCGTTTATCGATCAGATCGTTCCGGTGGATCCCGGTCTTCCGGCTGATTCGTGTCAGATTGCAGGTGGTACTGTTGAGCGTTCGTCTTCGGTGAGCCAGAGAATTATCAATGGAAGGGCGTGTTTTGTTGGCGATTCGCCGGTAGTCGAGATAGAGATCTTTAATCATTCCGGACGAAATGTTGGCGGATGTTCCGGAACAGTTGTTGCTCCTCGAGTTGTGATTACAGCTGCGCACTGTTTGGAGGGGAATGTTGGCTCTGTCGTCGTGTTCGCTGGTGGAGAGACAGTGGGTGGAGAACGGTTTGCGGCTCACCCAGATTTTGACAATCTCCCGTTCAAGCCGCTCGAGGCTTCCGATATCGGTGTCATAGTGACCAAAAAAGATCTGAATACAAGAATCGTTGGGATTGTTTCTGACAATTCTTTCCTCCTGAACGAACCTGGCGTGATCGCCGGATTTGGCCTGGATGAGCTTGGGCACTTTGGAACTTTGCGAGCTGCTCCTGTGACCCTCAACCAGTTCAGCAAAGAAGGCATAACTATTCGTTACAGCGGGTTCGGGATCACCGGTAACACATGTAACGGAGATTCCGGCGGTCCACTCTTTGTGCAAAGAGGGTCCGAATGGCTGCTTGCAGGAGTAACCTCGAACGGAGCTCTCGCCAATTGTGGGGCTGGAGATGTCTCTAATTTTGCCAATATCACGGATCCGAACGTACGCCAGTTCGTCCATTCTTTTGTCCCAGAACTAGATTTTTAGATTTTGAAGCGTTGCCTTTTCCTTCTGCTTTCGTTTCTCTCATGAGACGCCAGGCTTTGGTGAGGGTAGGCGGAGGCTAACCTATCGAGACAGTTGATTGGTTTGAGCGACCTTGTGCTTGCCTCCAGAAATGAATAGAAAACTACCGCATAAGCAGTCAAAAAACCTTTTCACGTTAAGGGGGATTCGATGGACGCACGTCAGGTTATTACCACTTCGGGCAAACTCGCGCTTTATGTCATGAGTTCTTATCTTGAGGATCTCTCGCAGGAGGAACTTTTTCTCCGTCCTGGCGGAAAGGCGAACCATATCGCATGGCAGCTCGGGCACCTTATCGTGTCTGAAAATAGTATTTTGAATACGATTAAACCGGGCTCTGTGGCTGAGCTTCCGAAAGGCTTTGCAGAAGCCCATTCAGGAGAGGCAACTGAAGTTGATGACCCGTCCAAGTTTTCAAAAAAGGAGGAGTATCTTGAACTCCTCAACGTGCAGAGAAATGCACTTGTAAAGTTGGTTGGAGAGCTCTCTGATGACGAGTTACAGCAGCCTGCGCCGGAATCAATTCGGAGCATCGTTCCAACTGTGGCTGATGCCTTGCTTATGATGGCGAACCACACCTTGATGCACTCTGGGCAGATTGCTGTGCTTCGACGTACGCTCGGAAAGCCGATTATCATCTGAAGGCATTGAGTGAGTGGAGCGATCTTATGCTGTTGTTGTCGATTCATTATGGTGAGAAGGGAATGGTGCCGGCCTCTGAGGTGCTCCGAAGCGGAGGACGTGCGATTGATGCCATCGAAGCAGGGATGCGACGGGTCGAACCTGATCCCGAGATCGAACTCGTGGGGAGAGGGGGACTTCCGAACGCCCTCTGTCAATCGGAATGTGATGGTGCCGTCATGGATGGACGAACTCTTCGCGCCGGGACGGTAGGTGGACTCAAAGGATTCCTGCATCCATTTTCTGTTGCTCGAGCTGTCATGGAACGGCTCCCACATGTGATGCTTGTGGGGGAAGGAGCGAATCGATTTGCCCGTGAGATAGGATCAGAGTGGGTGGACGATATGGTCACCCCGAAGGCTCAAAGCGATTACACTGAGTGGAAGCACAGTCACTTTCCTCAACTGACAGGGGAAATCTCTGACAAGACTCCTCTTCTTCCTGCCTTTGTTGTTGACCAAGAGGTCTTTGGCAGTCGTGATACCGTTGTCTACCTCGCGATTGACTCTGGTGGAGACCTCGTTGTTGGAACAAGTACTTCTGGATGGCCGTTTAAGTATCCGGGCAGACTTGGAGACTCTCCGGTAGTTGGAGCGGGGTTGTACGCAAACAATCGCTATGGTGCTTGTTGTTGTACGCATACCGGGGAGATGACTATCCGCGCAAACACAGCCTCTTCTGTTGTTCACTACATGAAGCGCGGAGCTACAGTCGAGGAAGCGTGCTTTGAGGCAATATCAGATCTTCAGGAACTGAGAGGCGGGGCGCACGGTCCGGTGGTCATTTATGCGTGTGATCGAAACGGTGATCACCGGGTGTTTGCATCGGTTCCGAAAACAGACCCCTTTTATTATTGTTTTTGGGACGAGACGGTGTCAGTTCCGGAGAGAAGGAAGCCGAACTATTTCGAACTCAATCGACAGGATCTAACCAGTTGAAATGGCTGGAATTACTGAATCTCCCGACTCCTCAGTTCGTCCATATTGGTTGGTTTGCACCGTATCGGAAAATTGGTGTTCAAGGCTGTTTTCTCTCATCTTTTTGCGATAGTCTCGCCCCTCGCCTCGCAATAGGTGATGTGTTTCGAGCGACAATCTGCTCGATTTTAGGCAAGAATTCCTTTCCCGATCGCCCTACAAACTGCTGGTTGGGAAGACTTTTTAACAAAGAGTTCCATGGCTAACGACCTGAAAAAACGTCGAAAAAAGATGCGTAAGCATAAGCATCGTAAGCGTCTCAAGCGCACTCGACACAAGCGTAAGAAATAGTACCGCGTTGTGCGGCTCCCTGCGGATATTTGAGAGAGATGTAGGTTCGAAGCTTGCACGGCTTTGACGGAAGGTTTCTTTGGCCGGCGTTCGGCAAGAACTAGCCGTGCATTGCAGTGGAGCCTTTTTGTCTGCTGGCAGATGGAAGCAATCCAAAGTGTTACGAGCGGAGTGAGCCCAGCGATATGGAGAAGTCTGAGCTGCAGCAACGGATCAGAGGTGCTCTTTTTCTTGCGCCCCTTACTAAAGGGGGTAACCTCCCTTTTCGAAGATTGTGTGTTGAAAACGGTGCCGATATTACGGTTTCGGAGATGGTGTATTCTCGGCAGCTCGTCAAAGGCCAACGGCGCGAACGAGCGCTGCTGAGGCGCCATCCAAGTGAGAAGTGTTTCGGAGTTCAAATCGCAGTACGGAAACCTGAAGACGCAATTCGGGCTGGAGAGATAGTTCAAGCGAGCGGAGCTGATTTCCTCGATATCAACTGCGGTTGTCCAATTGATGGCGTTACGAAAAAAGGGCTCGGTGCATCACTTCTTCAGAAGCCGAAAGGACTGAGTGAATTGGTTTCTCGTCTCGTTCAATCGCTTCAGATACCGGTTACTGTGAAGATTCGAACAGGTTGGAAAACAGGAAAAGAAAACTTTCTTGAGATTGCGCAACGGGTACAAGATGCGGGAGCAGCAGCCCTTGCTATTCATGGGCGTACCAAAGAGCAGCGTTACTCAAAGGCTGCTGATTGGGAAGCGATCCAACAAGTTGTTGAATCGCTCGAGATCCCAGTAGTTGGAAATGGAGATATCCTTACTCCGGGAGAGGCTCAGTATCACAGGGAGTTTCACGGGGTCACCTCTTTGATGCTTGCGCGAGGAGCTCTTATAAAGCCGTGGCTCTTTACAGAGATTCGTGAAGGCAAGTGTTTTGATCTCACACCCGAGCGAAGGATTGAGCACTATTTTCGATTCGTTACATACCTCAAAGAACACTTTTATGATGACGAATTAGGGCGAAAGCGAATCATGGGGTTTCTCCCGTGGCATTTCAGTTTCTTTGCCCGGTATCGCTTTTTCCATGATACTCCCTTTGAGGGAGGGCATCCGTTGATACATGACCGACTTGGGAACGAGGAGTGGACTTCTCCTCTCGATCGTCTCCTCCGTTCAGGAGATCCCCATCACCACGAGCAGATAGCGAGCTGTCTCGTCCAGTCCGAGAATCAGCTCGAAGCCACTCAGATGCTTTCCGATCTCTCTTTTTCTGTGACGTATCCCGAGGCGGCTCTCTCCCCTGAATGGGGGTCCGGAGTTGTGGCGGGCTGATCCCGTGCATCAGAATGAGCAGGTCTCGAGCTTACGTGAGTATGCTATGCTTTCTGCATGCTTTACGAATCGTTGCGTCCCTTCGCCCTCTACGGCCTGCGCCAGTTTTATCGCGACATAACTCTCAAGGGAGCTCTGCCCGCGTCCCGCGGCCCAGTGCTTGTTATTGCGAATCATCCCAACGTCGTACTCGATGGTCTGATAGTGTTGAACACGTATTCATTCCCTCTTTGGTTTGTCGCGAAAGGGAGTCTCTTTCGTAACAGGGTTGTTGCGCGCTTCTTCCACTCACTCAGGTTAGTTCCGATTTTTGGAAAGGAGTTCTCTGGAGAGGCGAGAGCGCGGGATAACGAGATCGCCTTCGGGCAGGTCTTTTCCCTTTTTGACAGAGGCGAGTCGGTCCTCATTTTTCCTGAGGGGGTGAATACGGATCCTCGGCGGATAGAGCAGTTTAAGACTGGCACCGCCCGGATCGCGCTCCAATATCAGCAGAGAAATGATTTTCGTTCCCCTCTCGTAATCCAGCCTATCGGACTCACGTACCTCGATCGGAAAAGGTTTCGGGATGCCGTAACTGTTAATGTCGGAGAACCTATCGATCTTCGATCGTACGAAAGAGACTTTCAGGCAGACGCGATGTCCACGGTTCAACGATTAACTGATGAGCTGCATGACACCCTTTCTGGATTGGTGGGAGAGCTTCATACTGACCAACACCGAGCCTTGGTCGATAAGATCGTAAAACTGTATCGATCCGCTGGGAGAGGGGGAGATGATCTCTCAAGAATTCGAAACACAGCGACTGCGGTCGAAAGGTTCGTTCCTGAAATTCCCGAAAAGGCCCGAGAAATTGAGAAACGGCTCGACTATTATCTCGCACTCTGTTCGTCACTTATGCTTGATGGCTCCGCATCGCTCGATACTCCCAAGAATCAACTCTTTTCAATCGTTCTTGTTCCGGTCGTAATTTTCGGTTTGCTTGTTAACTACCCTCCCTTTCGCGTGATTATGTATCTCACGGAAAAATTTTCTGAACAGTTTAGCGGTCGGCGAGCGAGCTGGGCATTCTCTTTGGGGTTTTTCATATTTCCGCTGTGGTACCTCACTCTTTCACTGAGTGCCTACCTCGTGAGCCAGTCAATCCTGACTTCTCTTCTCGTTTTGGTTTTACTCCTTGTTTCTTCTGCTCTCTTAAATTCTCACTTTCAGTCTGTTGCGTTGTTCTTTTTTAAAAATGTGTGGCCGGCACGAAGGAGCCCTCTTGATGTACTCCGTACCATGAGAGGGGAGCTTCTTGACGAACTCGAAGCTATTCGACATGAAGAGAGTGCTGGGCAAAAAATGGGGGAAAGTGGACTCTCGGATAAGCCTCAAAATCAAGTTGAAAGTTTGGAATAGGGATTTTCCCGTACGCTTTTTTTGTTCGGCTCCCTGTCGGATTGTGGCATAGTAACAAGAAGTCGTTTGTAGAGGGCCCTCAACTTGCTTTCGTTTGGTGCCACGAGTCGTTACGGTTCGCCTTGAACACTGTGAAGGAACAGTTTTGATCCAACTCTTTTGGTGAAACTCTGTAACGAATCTCCGACCTGAATCCTCGCAAGTTTTGACCTTCGTCGTGCGACGTAGCGGCTGCTTTCAATGAAGAGAAAGTGGCCGTCGGAAGATTTCGCCTGCTGCTCCCATCTTCCGTCCGTTCATTTACAGCTGAAGTAGCTTTTTCAGGTTGTCGAGAGAGAGGTTTTGCGTTGCTCATCGAATCGCTCTCGTTCGATTGCTCGCGTGTGCACGAATTGTCTCAGTCTAAAGGAGGAAGACCATGGAATATCGCGATCAAGACCGGATGAATTACGCAACGGGTGACGAAATCTCTCCTCATTCTCGACCAACCATCCTTGTTTGTAGCGCTGACCTTGAAGACGCTGAGCTACTTGCTGAATCACTCGAGAGAAGAAATTTTTCTGTAACGATTGTTTCCGACGCGCAACAGTGCCTTGCTCGCATACACCAAAAAAATGATCATGGGAGGGGATTCTCGATAGTCTTTCTCTCACTTGATGTTCCTTCCGGTCTCGACGGATTTAGTACGGCGAGACTTCTTCGGCAAAATGCGTATTGGGGAAGCATCGTCGTGTATAGCCAGCACTATCTCGGTCGTTACGAGTGGGAGAGCGAAGAAGCTGGATGCGACGCGTTCATAATTCGAGATGAATTGGACGCCCAGATTGATAGTCTCGTAGCGTTGGTCGGACCGAGTTCAGATCGCTCGCATCTCTCCGGTGAACCCGTACGTCCATCTCAGGGCGCGTCCAAAGAGAATCCAGAACAAGATAAGAAGGGAGATCAGCCCCTCCGTTACAAGCTTGCTGTGTCCTACTGAACTGTTCCTTAAGGTGAGAATTCTTCTTTTTTCCAGATAGTTAGCGAAATTGCTCTCTCTTTTCGAACCTTTTCTTCGAAGTTCCATTCTTTTTCTTGGTTATTTGCGAACCGTCAGCTTCGTAAAAGTATCTTTTATCTATCGACCTGCAGTCGATTTCAGGTTTTCCCCTCGGTTTCTCAGGTTTCGGTTTTTCCTCAGTCAACTCATCCCCTTTGGGGTTCACTCATCTGCGAAGGTGAACACAAAAGGGTTCTATGTCTCTTGGTTTTCAAAGCACAGGCGACTCTCACGAAGCTGAGAGAAGTTCGATAGAAAGGGATCCGCTCTCTTCGCTCGAATCGTTGTCGGCTGTTGCGTTTGCGGCACCAAGGTCGGGAAGAAACGATCGAATTCATCAGTCTGCACTTGAACATTTCAGCGAACAAGAGCGAATGGTCATCATGCAACGACTCGATCTTCTCCAAGCATTAGGAAAGTTTGTTGCGAAAGACTTTGCAATTCCGGTTCTTTTAAACGAGCCGGGGAAGGGCTGGCACTGGAATTTTGTTGAAAACCTTATTCGTGTAGACCCCGAGGACCTTCTCCATAAACCACTCGACTTTCTCCGTTTTGTTGTCGCCCACGAAGGTGCCCATAGAAGAATCACGAGGTTTGATCTTATCGAGGAGTCTCTCATACGAGAGCCAGGGTACTCCTTTATGTCGAATGCGATTGAAGATCCTCGGATCAATAACTTTTTGGTGGCGGCCTATGAACGATTCGGACTCTGCCTCGACGCTGTGTATGGGGCAGAGGAGCGCGCTCGAGAGAGAAGCACCGAACTCGCCCAGCAACAGCTTGGGCATACGCCCCGGTTTATGCTCGCTGGGTTGGAGTACATCTCTCGATGGTATCGAGAGCTCGCGCAGCTCAATGGCCATCTAACACATGAACTTCCTCCTGATGTGAGAGAGGTGGTGGAAGAGACGCTCGGAGCAGCTCAAGAATCGTGGAGCTACTATCCATCTGCAGATGAGGTAGAGGCCTCGTTCGAGAAAGTCGCTGAATATCAGCAACAGTGCCACGACATTAACCGCGATCGAATCTGGCCGAAGTTTAAGACTTTGGTCGAGGCGGATCTTCAGAATCAGCAGGTACAGGAGTTTCTCAAAGAACTTGAGCAGGAGATGTCCGGGAGCGGTTGGGGAGACTTTGGGCCCGATACCAACCATCAAACAGAGCTTGAGCAGCACTTGAGCGAGGAGCAGCTCAGAGAGCTCCTTGAGCAGATGGGCGAGAAGTCGCCGGGGAAGCCCGTTGCACTTGATGGCCTTTCAAAAGAACTTCAGCAAAAACTGAAAGAACTCATTGATTCCCTCAGCGAGGAACAGAAAAAGGAGCTTCGGGAGAAGGCTGCACGGAGCCTCAAGCGGTTCGAGGGGCAGCTACAGCAAGATATGGAACGGCTTTTTGATCAGATGTCTTCGGGTTCTGGGGGACAGCCAAATGCTGGGTTTCCATTTGGTGGGTATGGAATGGGCGCACCCCAGGGGAATTCACGGAATCTCCAAATGCCACCCTCATTAGTGGAACCTGACGAGTATTCGGAAGAGATTGTTCGACCTGACGGGAGTGATAAGCGTCGCTATGAACAGGTGCGTCGAGAGGGATTTCGAGAGGCTCAAGAACTTGAGCAGGAGCTGCGTCGAATTTTTAAAGAGCGCAAGAACAATAGGAAGGATGCGGCTCATCGATCGGGGAAAAATATCCATATTGGAAAGCGAATCCGGGAGATTGCGAAAGATGTCTCTCCTCTCAAGAGTGCTTCGTGGGAGCGCAAGCAAGCACCTCTTGAGCGGGACTATGCAATCACTTTGCTTGTCGATCAGACCGGGAGCATGAGCGGCGAAAAGATTCATGAGGCGTTCAAAGCACTCGTAATGATGGCAGAACCCCTCGAAAGGCTGAGGGTAAATTTTGAGATTCTCGGTTTTAACTCACGTTTAAATGTCTACAAGACGTTTGGTGAGTCCCTCAACGACCCGACAAAGGAGAGATTGAGCGGCATTGAGCAAGAGGCGAAATCGAATCATGCGAACAATACAGACGATGGGTGGGCAATCCATCTCGCTGTGGAGCGACTCCAGCGAATGAATGCGAGGAGGAAGTTCGTTATTGTGTGTACCGATGGAGCCTCGAATCCTTCACCGGCACATGCTCATCCCTTTTTTGATCTCGACGAGGTTCTTGCGAGAACTGAACTTGGGAGTGATATCGAAGTCATTGGAATCGGACTGGGTTCTCATACAAGTGTCGACACTCACTACAACAGAGGAATCTCAGGAATAGACGCCAACGAGCTTGCGGCCCATCTCAGCAAGATACTTCAGGAGATAATTGAGAATGTGCCACCGAGATAGGCTATTGTCCGCACCGTATGCTTTGCGACTGCAAGAATTCCTGTTTCATTTTCTGAATCAGCGAGATCCTGGACTCCTCATTGTGCGCGATCACCTCTGCGACGATGTCGAGCAGTGTATTGCTACGTCAGCGTCATTTGTGAAAATTGCCAATAGGAGAGAGCTTTGGTCTGTGCTGAAAAGTAATCTCTCTGCTCTGATTCGTATCACACCGTTTCTCGACTCTGCGCTTGTAAGTGATCTGAAGCAGTGCGCGGTACGTTCGGGGGCACTTCAAATTGTTGCCGAAAATTCAGGTGCGGTGGTTACGCTAGAGTACGATCCTTCCGAAAGTCTTATTCTGTTATTGGTGTCCGCGAATCAGCTTGAAGCGGTATGCCAAAGGTTTTCAATTCAGGAGTATGTTGGACTTGTAGAGCATCTGTAGCGAAGCAAACAGAGGTTCGTACAGGTTTGGTTAAAGAAGGGATAGGTTATGCAACAGTATAATTCAGAGAATGCACAAGATATGTCGTCGCGCTCTCGGGAGCTATCGCTCCCCCGACGTGAGCCGCTTACCGTTACGGAGGACTCGGTGTCTTTTCTCGGCGTTGAGCTGAGAAAACAGTTTGGAGGTGCTCACGCGCCGAGTCTAGAGCGCTTCGCTTCAAATGTCCTCACAAAGTTCGATCTGGAACTGATGCAGAAAATTGCGATTGCATTTGAGCTCAACCAACCAATCCTTGTTGAATCTGGCTCTGGATTAGGAAAGACAGAGACGGTGGAGAGAAT
>JAGRAO010000288.1 GCA_020434565.1 Bdellovibrionales bacterium | reverse complement strand
GGGTCCAGACCAGATATAGATGAACACCAAGGACCAAAAGTGAATAACTGAAAGCCTGTATGAATAAACAGGACGTTGTGCAATCTTCGGCACGAAGTAATACATCAATCCCAAGAAGGGAGTCGTGAGGAAAAACGCAACTGCGTTATGGCCATACCACCACTGGACCAAGGCATCTTGAACCCCGGCAAAGGCGGAATAACTTTTAAAAAGCGACACGGGAAGCGCGAGCGAGTTAACCACATGCAACATGGCAACGGTTACGAGGGTCGCGATGTAAAACCAAATCGCTACATAAATGTGTTTCTCCCGTCGATTAACGAGGGTCATCATAAAATTTAAGGTGAAGGCAACCCAAACGACCGCGATAGCGATGTCGATTGGCCACTCAAGTTCAGCGTACTCTTTTGATACCGTAATACCGAGCGGCAACGTAATCGCCGCAGAAACAATAATGAGCTGCCAAGCCCAAAAGTGGAATTTCCTGAGAAAGTCGCTCCACATTCGCGCTTTGAGCAATCGCTGAGTGGAATAATAGATCCCAGCAAAGATAGCGTTCCCAGCAAAAGCAAAGATCACAGCATTTGTATGAAGTGGACGAAGTCGGCCAAAGGTAGTCCACGGAAGTCCTAGGTTAAAAAATCTATCGGCAAGCTGCGCTGCTACGAGAACCCCAACGAGCATCCCGACAAATCCCCACACAACGGTGGCGAGCACAAACTTTCGCGTAATCGCATCGTCAAATGAAAATGTCTGGAGCTCTCCGCGCTTTTCTTCTGCCATCTCAACCCTTAACGACAATTTGAAAAATGCTTCGCCAAGCGAAAGCACAATGTGAATTCATGCCCTCTGTACGGTAAACAGGACTCTCCCTTCTGTAAATATTCTTGATGATAAAATTAGAAGTTAAGAATGTGACCAAAAATTTCAAGAATAGTTTACTCACCCTCTTTCTTGAGGCTTGGAGGAGACTCGTTCTGAACTTCATCATCAAACAGGATTCTTCTGGGCGGAGTGTCGAGATCCTCCATCTGGCCCGAGAGTACGCTCCAAAAAAATGCTCCGAGCGCTATGAGCGCCAAAAACAACGAAGCGGGAACGAGAAAAAAGACGATATCCATACTTCAAAGACTCCAGCCATCCAATCCCAGGGGACAGCTTCACGAGAGGCCAGCATTCTCTCCCAAATCAGAAAATTCCCGTCCAAACCAAGCATAGGCAACCACCGAGAGGGAACTGAGTGGCATCAATACGGCAGCGAATAACGGAGATGCAAATCCCGAGACTGCGAGCGCTCCCCCAACAAAGTTATAAATAAGGGCTCCACGGAGACACAAGAAAATCCGCTTCATAGTCTGATCGGCTCCATCGATACACCTCGAAACGAGCTGCACCTCGCCCGTGGGGATAAAGACATCGACTGCACCAAGACAGCTCTCAACTCCCCCTCTGAGCCCAAATCCTACGGCAGCAGCCTGCAAAGCAGCCAAGTCGTTTGCTCCATCTCCCACCATAGCCGAAATGACACCCGGCTTTCTCGAGTGCTCCTGAACAATTCTTGCTTTTTCCTCAGGAGAACACTCTCCATGCACCTCACAATCGGAGAGATGAAGCGAGCGCGCCACCTTCTCGACTACTGCTCGGCGATCTCCTGAGAGAATCAGCACCCGTGCTCCAGTTTTGCGGACTTTTTCAATAAGCTCAAAAGCCTCTTTTCGTAAGGGGTCGTCAAATCGGAAACAATATCGAAGACTCCCCCTTTCCGCGTATCCCACGAGAGTTCGCCCTTCAGCCCAGCGCTCAAGCTCTGAATCCCACTCCTTTTCAAAAGGAATCCCACAGGCTTTCAAGTAACTCAACGAACCAAGCAAGATCGATGTTCCATCTGCGAGTCGTCCGGAGACACCCGCGCCAGGCACGTCTCGGTGTTCCAAAAGCTCCGGGCGATCTCCCACCGGAAAAACGCTCTCAAACGCAGCCGCGATCGGATGAAGAGAGCCAGACTCTAGCGACATGATTCGGCTTCGAGCGCATGACTCAACTTCTCGCGGTTCTCTTTGATGCATTCCTCGCTCAGAAAAAGAGAGGCACCCAGTAAGCGAGGGATTTCCGCGAGTGAGCGTTCCAGTCTTATCGAAGAAAAAAGTGGTTATTCGAGGAATCAATTCAAGCACAGATCCCTTTTGTATCAGGATACCTTTTCGTAACGCTCCTTCTACCGCTAAAGCGGTCATAATCGGAGTAGCCAGCCCGAGGGCACACGGACAGGTAATGATCAGGAGCGACAAAGTTGTATCAATTGCTCGGAGCAAGCCCACAAAAAAAGACCATACTCCAAAATTGACCACCGCAATTCCAAGAACTGAGACCACGAACCTCTTTCCGAGCCGATCCACGAATTGTTGAGTCAATATCGGCTCTGAAAACTCCTCACGCATCTGCCGAATGAGTTTTCCGATTCGAGAGTCGTGAAACTTTTTCTCAACCTGCACCTCAAGACTCCCAGCGAGAAGCTTGGTGCCAGCAAAGACGCGTTCGCCTTGAAATACCGGATTCGGGAGGGATTCCCCGGTCAACATAGAGAGATCGACTTCCCCCTCGCCCTTTGCGATCACACCATCTGCTGCAAGTATCTCCCCTCGCCCTATGACAATACGATCTCCTATTGCAAGCGAATCGACATATACCTGCTCCTCTCTGTCGCAAGCGTTCCTTCGAGTAGCTGACACCGGGAGAAACCCAACCCGTGATTCATTCAACTCAAGTGACCGTACAATCGCGCGGCGCTGTACAAAACGCCCAACGAGCAGGAGGAAAACAAGCATAGAGATTGAGTCGTAGTACACGCCCTCACCGAGGCGAAAAAATGTATTCGCAACGCTCAAACCAAATCCAGCGAGAATGCCGATCGATATCGGGAGATCGATATGTAATTGGCCGATTCGCAATCCTCCAAAAGCCGCCCTGTAAAAAGGAAGCGCTGAAAACGTGACGACTGGCAAACACAAGAGAAAACTGATCCATTCAAAGAAATCGCGATACCTGTCCTCAATCCCGGTGAAGATTCCTTGATAAAGCGAGACGGCCAAGAGCATCGTGTTCCCCGCAGCAAGACCTGCGACTCCGATTTTTAAGAGAAGTTGTCGAGATTCATTTTCGCGAAGGATTTTAGCCGCATTCGCTTCATAGGGGTGAACCGGATATCCAAGCCTTGAGATTGTCTGAGCGATGTGAGAGAGCTTCCGCTGCGGGTCGTACGTGATACGAACCGTTGAGCGGGCAAAATCAACACGAGATTCGAAAACTCCAGGCTCGAGCCTTGGCAATTTTTCAAGAAGCCAAATACAAGCTGAGCAGTGCATTCCCTCAGCATAGAAACAAACTTCGGCATAACCGGAATCAAGAACTTGAACGTTTTTTTCTTGAAAAACAGGATCATCTACATAGCGATAGCGCCCTTCATGCCCGTCTCCCACCCTCTGTGCAAAACGACTCCCTTCGTTCTCTTTCTCAAGGAGGGAGTAGTACGAGCCCAGGCCACTCTCTTGAAGAAGAAAATAGACAGCGCGGCAGCCCGTACAACAAAATATCTCACTGTCTTCCCCTCCCACGATGACTGGGAGATCCTCGGCCATCACCTGACCACAATGAAGACATCTGTGTTGCTGAGAAAGGATACTGTCCGCCGATGACACGAGTGAGCTTTTCCGTATTTATTGCGCGAGGCTTCAGACTATATCAGTATTGAGGGACTCAATACATGGTTCCTCTATGTCACTCGTTGCAGTTTTTATCGCGAGTCTTCTCGGTAGCCCACACTGTGCTGGCATGTGCGGTGGCTTTGTGGCGTTCTATTCTGGGTCGAACCCAAAGAGTTTTTCACCACACATTGCTTACAATGGAGGACGGCTTTTAACCTACATGTCCCTGGGGTCGATTGCCGCGTATGTCGGAAAAGCAGTCGACATTTCTGGAAGTCTCGTTGGCATCTCTCGATTGATGGCGAT
>JAGRAO010000287.1 GCA_020434565.1 Bdellovibrionales bacterium | reverse complement strand
TCTCTACTCCTTGTGATTGTGAGCCCGGAACATGCCTCTGTGATTCGGGACCTGACCCAGCTGAAGCGTTTGGAAATAAATATGCCTACCTCCTTACTGATGAGAACGATGCCTTCTCTGCGTATGATCAGCGACAAGATTGCGGGTGGTACTGGCTCAATAATGTTCGAACGAATCACACATCGGGAACTCCGCCGCTCTTTCCGACAGACCCGCCTGGTCTCGCAGAACTGTGCGGCTCTTTTGATGATCCGGATGATGTTCCGGATGGGGGACCGATTTCCCTGCTCGATTTGTATCCAATAGATCTTTACTCGCCATTTGATTCGGGAATTATAGATCGAAACGGCGCACCGTATGAACCAACCAAGCATTTTCGGGATGACTACAAGCGATTTTTCAGCTTTGGAGATGGAGACTATTCGACAGGCAACGTTGATGATCAAATGAACATTACCCAACACTTTCCAGATCCAGCCAATTTTGGAGACCGGTATCTGGCTGGTTTTGATGGTCAGTGGGTAAACGCTGATGTCTACGAAGATGGAGATCCTGGTACCCAGCTCGGGCCTGAGCCACTCCGTACTATCATGGCCGGATTACGAACAGCGATGACCGAATTTAAAGATCGCCAAATCGCTGGAGATCAGGCGTGTGTTGTCTTTTTTGACCGAAATACACCGTGGTTTCGAGTCTTACGTATGACGAGTGACTTCGACTTTCTCGAAGAATTTACCGATTTCACGATTCCAGAGAATTCTCCTTATAATTCAGATCCAAACTTTGATCCGATAGATTTCTCGTCTATTAGAAGTACCCTTAACACCGATGGAATCGGCGATCGCCGTCTGAGATTGATTCGACACGGCGTCTTTCCATTTAGAGGTTCAAGTTCTGATTTTCGAGTCGGAATCGGGGAGGGACTCTTTCAGCTCGCTCAAGCGCGCCAAGATGGGGTTTCAACCTCTGAATTTCTTGTGATGATCACTGATGGTCTGCATAACTGCCTCGGAAATCCGACGTTGTGCGGATTCACCTATAATTACTACCGCCAAGCTATGGATGAGCTGAAAACAGAGTATCTCAATCCGAATCTGGCGGGCGAGAATCGAACCCCGCTTCATATTGTTGTTACCGGTTCGCACGTTGGTCCACATACCGTTGAATTAGAGGAGGTCGCGGGCTCGTCTCCCCCAGATGGAAATTTTATTGGGGGAGCGGGGAGTCAGGTAAACTGCTTTACGGACGAAGAGTATCGTGAAGCCACACCAACTGATCCGGTTGGGCTCGATTTTGTCAAAGGTACGGATGACCCTGAGTTTGCTTTTGATAATATGTTTGAGCACCCATTTTATGATGCCAACAAAGATCTGTACGAGATCGCGGTTGTGACGCAAGGTGTTTTTGGTGCACTCAGGCCCCGCAATGATAATTTTTGTGATAGTGTAATCGATCCGAATGGAAACCATGTCGGTCATGAGGGCTTTAGTCCGTCCGAGTACCGCCCACTCTGTGGAGAACAGGTAGAAACGGCTGATGATGGAACGCCAGATCCCGAGGTGATTAATGATGTCGACTCCGATGGCCGAAGGCTAACGGATCCGTACTGCCGAAATGAGCAAGCCCAAATCGAATCGCTCATGAAAGAAATAATTGGGCAAAATCCATTTAATATTGTCCTCATGAAATAACCGGCATGGTTGCATTTTAGAGGTATCCGCGTATCTACGCCGCATTCCCCCAGATACTCAGGATATCGTTTACGTTTTCTATCGGAAGGCAGTAGTTCGCGCGGGAGATCTCGATGCAATCCTGTGAAAAATCGACTTCTGGATAGGTGACATCTGCCGTACGGCCAGAAAAAGGCGCCTGAGTTTCTCCATTTATTGACATCTTGATATAGAAATCTCGAACGTTGAGATTTAAGAGATCGATTGAGCCAAACCGTGGTGAAAACTCGTTTGCGAGATACGATGCATCTTCTGCGCCTACGCGAAAAGCGAGGATCGAGCCGATATTTCCAAAGACGTTCTTCTTTACGTCCTCAGGGAGCTGCCCGAGAAACTGATTAGCGATGGTGAGGTTCAGTCCGTACTTCCGAGCTTCACTCAAGATCTCATCAAATGAACTTGTGGCGAAGTTATGAAATTCATCTACGTAAAAGTAGAAATTCTCACGTTGCTCCTCGGGGATATCCGCTCGAGACATGGCCGCCTGGTAGACCTTTGAAACGACCATGGCTCCAAGGAGCGAAGCGTTGTCATCTCCGAGAATACCCTTTGAGACCTTCATGAGCAGGATCTTTCGTGTATCCATAATTTCTCGGAAATCAAAGCGATTTATCGGCTGTCCAACGATATTTCGTACCATATTGATCGCAACGAACTGACCGACCTTGTTCAGGAGCGGCCCGATAACAGACGCATCGTGTTGCTCCTGCCAACTTGGAAATTCTTCGATCCAAAAGTTCCGAACAACGTGGTCCTCTATGTTCGCTATGATGACATCTCGATAGCCACGGTCGACCAGCATACGCTGAACCGAGAGCAGTGTGGCGCCTGGGGTCCCGAGTAACGCCAGGAGGGTGTACCGAAGCAAGTGCTCAAGTCGATCTGACCAATTCGACGGAAAGAGCTTTCGAAAGATCTCGATAAACCCAATGGTAACTCGCATTCGGAGATCTTCTGGCACCTGAGTCAGGGGGTTGAAACTTGGAGGATAGTGCAGATCGGTTGGATCAAAGATGACTACATCTTCTATCCGCTCTTCTGGAATTGCGCGAAGGAGATTGTCGACGAGGTCACCGTGTGGATCGAGCACAGCGCATCCATACCCAGCTTCGATATCGTTTCGGACAAGCAGCTCCAGGAGTTTTGATTTTCCAGCCCCCGATTTTCCAACCACATACATATGTCGTCGACGATCCGCTCTCCGAATTCCAAAAGGAACGATATTTTCGCGATAATCGGTCTTCCCAAAAAAGCAGATATCAGAGTCACCCCTATCTGCCGGGAGAGTCTTTGGTGGGCTTCCCTTTTTCGAGTGAATCATATTGAGGTTTTTGCCCTCGGACACAAAAGGGAAGTGCCAGAGAGAGGCAATCTCTCCCGCCGAAAGTTTGTAAGGACGTTTCAGCTCGCGATCCTGTAACCACTGCAGAGCCGAAGGACCCTTTCGAATTTTTCCCATGAGGAGCTTGTTAAGATCCGATGTGTTTACTTCGGCGTACGAAGAGAGCATGGCGCGCAAGTAATCTTCGATCTTTCGGTCAGAGATCATCATCTCCTGAACCTGATCGGCTGCACTCCCTTCAAGCGATGGTTTTGGGAGCATGACCGCCATACGGAAATTGACCTCGTAGAGCGCGGCGTGGGTCTTCTCAAGAATCTTCTTTTCTACGTCCTGACGGACTCCCCGTTTGAACCAATACTTGGCTCGAAAGAGTTGTTGAACTTTGTCCTGTACGATTCTGGAGCGAAGTTTATAGTGAAAGAGAGCATTTTCAGGACAAGAGTGTAAAACGAGTTGAAGGATGAACTTTCCGTCTTGGGGGAAACGACTTAGGGTACTTAAAATCGGAGTGAGTGAATCTATCTGAAACGAGTTTTGAGGTTTAATTGGATAAATATCAGAACGCGCTAACCTGACCTCAGCTGCAGCGATCTCAGTGTTTTCATCGTAATCATAAGCAAAATCCGGTATCTCACGGATCTCCGCTCGTGGCATACAGGCGTAGAAGAGACCTGAAATTACGTCAAGAGCGTGGCCGGTCGCGGTAAAACAAAGCGATGTCGTTTGATGATGCGTGTAGATCTCAAGCGCATAAATCTCGCTCAACGAGGCGAGTTCGGTAAGGGTCTGCTGGAAAATATTTCCCTTGGTGACTTTAAAGCCGGCGTCAAGAATCGCTTCTGTCTGAGAATACTCCTCTCGCGGGAGGAGAACGCACATCGTTTTCATAGTCACAAGCTTTGGATGCTACTGCCTGGGTGTCCCTTTTGGAATCTTGAGCAACCCAAGAATTCTAGCA
>JAGRAO010000286.1 GCA_020434565.1 Bdellovibrionales bacterium | reverse complement strand
AGCATCTTTGAGGTGAGCGATTTATCCCTCGAAATCCTCTGGTGCTCCCGGGAAATTCGGTAGTAATTGGGGTGCGAAGGGAATCTCTCCCGCCGGCGAACACACCTCGTCGAGCCACGATTCTTGACACTCCTTTGTGCAGACGAACAACTCCGACACTGTCCGTTTGAAGTGATAGTGAATGCAAAGATTTGGATCCTCCCCATCGTTAAAGGCGAAAGCGCCTTTCTTGCATTCGACCCGGTAGATATCTTGGTCAGGTCCAGTTGGTCCGGTAATTGAGCAGGTCAATCGCATGCTTAGCGGACCGAGTATTCGAAGAGTGCACTCATTGTTCTCATCACAGATGATTCTCACTGAAAAACCGAGTGTTGTGCCGTCGACGTTAAACAGAAATCGCCATCGAGCCGAATCGTTTGGGTAGTCTGGATGAGGCCCGATACAAACCTGGATATCCAGTCCGGGCAAAATATAAGGCTGATATCCCTCCGGGCATTGCCAAGTAATTCGATCCAGTTTCGTTTCTTCTAACTCGCTGAGCTCGAAGACGAGCTGTGAGGCGATCTGATTGATGAGATCAACCGACGCTGCCCCGATTGTGCTCTGACCTGCTTCCTCCGATAAAGCAACCCCGCCGAAAGTAAAGAGTGAGAGTACCGCAAAAACCCAGCCAATTTTCTTCATAGTGAATTTGTCCATATCAACCTCCCGAGCTCATGTCATTGCCAAAAAAGACCCTCGTGCCTCCACCGTTCATCCTTTCAGCTTTCGTCAAGGCTACCTCTCGATTCGCACCAAAGAGGCTTCGAACCGTTTATGCAGAGACTTTTCGTCCAAGGTCACAGAGCTTCTTGGGTCATTCTTCTGATTCTCTTATGACAACCAAAACTCTCATGAAAACCAAATAGCCCTTGCGTTCACTGAGTGAAGCAGCAACCGTTTGAGTTGTTATTCCAAGTCAGATATTTAAGTGTGCTAAAAAATAGCACTCAAAGGAAACATAAGGATATGTGCTGTTTAGCTGGTTCCTGTGAGTCTTCAAATCTCCCATTGAGATGCTGCTTCTCTGCGCACAATTCTCTTGCCTACGAGGAGAGGGCTCAGGGACCACAGAAGATCCTTGATTCAACAACGAGACCCAATCTCAACTAGCTTATAAGTATTGAGAGACCCCGAGGACTTGGTAACTCGAGAACATCTACCCCAATACGTTCCGCGAGGTTCATCGGGCCATAAGGATGCCCAGAAGCGGTATCGTGAACTGCGATACAGGTTCCTTGCGGGAATTTCTCTTTCACGTAGAGAACTTCGTCAGGACGAATTTTCATCTCGGTATCTGAGAAAACCAAATATTTCGAAGTCGAAGAAGGAGAGAAACGTTCAAGCCACTCAAGAGATCTCGTGCCGCATTCAAACTGCAAAGGAAGTTCCAGCTCCTGACTCAGCTTCAGGGCAATTGCCGGGGGGGCTTCGGCATAGTCGATAGAAAAAACCTTCCCCGCTCCAAAATCGGCGCAAGCCGCGGCAAGGAAAACTGCAGAAGCTCCTTCGGCCGTGCCAAGTTCAATCACAACGTCTGGTTTAACAATTCCAACGAGGCCATAGAGGAACATTGCTTCCTCTATCGATACCGCCCCGACACCCATGTCAATTTGGCGAAACCGGTCCGCGCGAGGAAGAGACAGGTGATTATCGTGAGATTTTATCCCCGTGCGAGCGAGCAATTCGTGGAGAAACTTCATAAACGTGTACCTTTTGTACATCTTACCTCAACGAGTTTGGTAGGATGTCTCTGGCGATCATTGATTTGAATTCGCAACTTACGAGATTGTAGACACTGAAAGACTGAAGCACAAAGGTGCAACTTGGAGTTTGTACGTTCATGTTTCTCTACGATTGGAACAGTAAAGAGATCTAAGGGGTGCTCGAGTAAAGACCGGAGCGTGAGCATGACTGCTTCAAGAGGCACAGGAAAGGCTACCATCTTGAGGAGCCTTCCTTTGAAGGCGGTAAAAAAGAGAAGGAACCTGTGGAAGACGACTTAGCCTTTATTCTGGGAACCTCCCGAAGTGACGGAAATACGCGGAGATTGCTCAATTACGTAAATCGAGAGATGAATGCCTCAGTTGTTGATTTGGCTACCTTGAATATCTCCTACTTCGATTACGAGGGAAAGAACCTCGACGATGACTTTATTCCGACAATTGAGTCGCTTCAAGACTATTCAATGCTCGGTTTTGTAAGTCCGATGTATTGGTACACTGTAAGTGCTCAACTCAAGATCTTTGTTGATCGGCTGAGTGACTTGCTTGGACCTCGAAAAGATCTCGGAAGAAAATTAAGGGGTAAAAGCACTTTCTTGATTGCCACCGGTAATACCGAGACGGAAATTACTTCAGGGATGGAAGAAGTTATTGCGAAAACCTCTGAATATTTAGGCATGAATTATCAGGGCGCATTTTATGGGCATGTGAGAGAGGATTTGATTCTCGAGCCTCAAATGCTCAAGGATGCGGCAGGTTTTATGAGTCGGATCCTGGAATCATCGTAGAGATTATTTCACTCAAGGTTAATCTCGACTTTAGTGGTAGATTTCAGAGAGAAGTATGTTCTTCGAAGCTCTCACTCTTAGGAAAGAGCGTAAGTCGAGACAAAAGAAGGGAGTACGGTTATGTCGATGATGTCTCCTCAGACCCAGGAGGTTGGTAAACCTGAAATAGTTGAACTCTTAACCGGCATCAAAAGCGATTCTTCTCTGGATTGGGTTGTAAACGCTATTAACGGAGAATTACGAGTAGAGCCGAAAGATATGCAGCGAATACATCGAGCTGTGATGTCGTACAAGGAAAACCGCATTCGGAATTACGGTGAAAACGGTGAGTACACAAGATACTTTGCTCCAGCGTTTGATCTGATTGAGGCTGGATTTTGGAAAGGCGATTTTGAGCGGTTCTGCGCGGGGTGTGAATTGCTGCTTGGACTTATAGGAAGTGACTAGAAAGCATTCTCAATTCATCTCGAAAGATTCTGGCGGAAAGTTGTCTCTCGTGCGCCCCCTCGCCATTCTCGTCGTCTACACTTAGCATCCTGTATTGATATTTGACTTCAATCCGAACCTGAATTCGGCTTACACTCTCTCTGGTGGAGACTGATCCACCTTCCGACTCTGGTCGGCAAACATTTTTGGGAGCTCCCAATGCGTCCATCGCTTTTCATCTTCACTGTCGCTGCGCTTGCTCTTTTTCCGAGCAGTCTTTTCGGTGCTCGAATGTCTGAGAAAGTTGAAAGGAGCTTCACCTTCGAGGGATCTATTGCGATTGAAATTATGAATTTTCTCGGATTGCCGAGCCAGAGAGACGGGGTGTATCAGCTCCCATGGGCTTCAGATACCTCACGTTGTCGAAGTGGAAGTGGCTCTGATGTGTTGTGTGACCCTTTAAAGAGAATGAACAGCGTCACCTTTACTTCGCAAAAAGTACCAACAGTTGTTCTTGCTGGTATTTGGTTTGACGGAGAAACTGGTGCCCTTCCAGATGTTCCAAAATTCTCCTTCGTCTCGCCTCCGATCGAGTCCAGCGAGATCGCTGATTGGAAGTTCGTCATTCAGAAATACCCTAGCCTCTCTCAAGAAGCCAAACATGCCAGAATCTCCCCTGAAGGCGGTCCCTTGATTCAACTTTCGGCAGTCACTGTTGGAACTCGAGTCCAGTTTTCACTCGGAATTGACGATCGCAGGGTGGATGTTCGGGAGCACGCTCTTGAAAACTACCAACGATGTCTCGAGGAACTGAGAAAGAGTGGCTATGACAGTAGCTGTTAGCAGCTTCCCTCAAGGATGCGGTGACGAAAAGTATTGGAGAGCAAAGTTCTAATCATGCCGAGTTCTCCAAAATACGCAGCTGAACTTGTTGCGGCCAAAAAGAAAATAGAAGAGTCCTTTAAGGTACGAAGTGAGAGTGCTAAAGCTCGTGAAGTCTGGAGTAACGCCTGTCAGGAGTTCCATCAACTGTATCGTCGAGCGCACGCCGATCCGAACTTCTATCCAGATGA
>JAGRAO010000285.1 GCA_020434565.1 Bdellovibrionales bacterium | reverse complement strand
TGTTTGTTTTTACGCCGAAAGGTGATCTTATCCGAGTCCCGTTTGAAGCTACCCCAGTTGATTTTGCTTATATGATTCACACGGATGTTGGACATCGGATCTCCGGTGCCCGGGTAAACGGCACCCTCGTCCCGCTCCAAACGCAACTTGAAAACGGTGATACCGTCGAAGTGATCACTTCCCACAATCAGGTTCCGAGCCGAGATTGGCTGCGATTTGTCCGGTCGTCAAAGGCAAAGCAGAGGATTCGGGCGTTTCTGAAGTCCGAGGAGCATGCTCGTTCTATGGCAATTGGGATGGAGGTGCTCTCGAAAGACCTGCGGAAAGTCAAAATGAGCCTTAAGAAACTCGAAAAGAGCGGGGAGCTCAAGAAAGTTGCTGAGTATATGGGGCTCAAAGGCGAGAGTGATCTCTATGCGCAGATAGGATACGGGAAAGTATCGAGTTCAAAGGTCCTTGCTCGGGTCCTCCCTGAAGGGACGAATGTCGAACAAGAACTCAAAACCGAGAGTTCCCCGCTTGAGAGAATCTTTCAACGAGCCGCTCGAGCTTCCCGCGAAAAGGTCGGAGTTCAGGTCAGTGGTCTTGATGACCTGCTTGTTCGATTTGCCAAGTGTTGCGAACCGCTTCCCGGTGATCGAATCGTTGGCTTTATCACTCGAGGGCGAGGGGTTACTGTTCATCGAGCCGATTGTGCTCAGGTCCTTCGAAGCGATCCTCTGCGACGCGTTGACGTGAGCTGGGATATCGCGGTCAAAGCTCCACGAAAGGTTCGCCTTACGATCCACTCTCAAGACACTATCGGGCTTCTCTCCGAAGTTACCCGAGCGATGACCAATCAGGGTGCAAATATCAGTAGTGCTCAGGTGAAGACTACCGAGGGAAACAAGGCGATCCACTACTTTGAGATGTCAGTTGAAGATGCTGATCAACTCGAAAAGGTCATCCGCTCAATTGAAAGTGTCCCCGGTGTTCTTAAGGTTGAGCGTGTGCGCCGACCTCGAACAGCTCTCGATATTCCGAACTAGTGGTTCATCCAATCAAAAACGATCCCTTAAACAAAGACCCGAACAGGAACGAGTCCCTTTTTTCTCAGCGGTTCGTCCGGTCAGGGGAGATCCGTAACGAGGTGATTTCTTGAGGGAAGCACCCAGAATGATGGTGTTTTGGAGCCCCATTTACTATCCTGTTCAGATACACTCGGTCGCTCGACAGCGAACTCTCTGCAGAGTGGAAAGAACCTGTGGATTCGCTGATTTTCTAAAGAGTACCGGGCTTAATATTTGAGAGAGAAGAAACGTATTGATCGAAGTACCCGACCAATCTCGGAAATTGCTCATGAATCGTCACGCAACCCTCTTTGGTTTTCTGTGTCTATTTTTCGGTGGCTTTTGGCTGCTCGGGTACTGTACAGGGGTTGAAGCACGCAAGGATTTTCCACAGGCATTCCGTTCCGATGAGGAGTCTCGCGTTATTGAGGTCTACAAACGGGTTAATGAAGCGGTTGTATTCATTAGCACTCTCTCTCGACCGGATCCTTTTGATTTCCTGCCAGAGTTTCAGTACCGAGAGGGGTCGGGATCTGGACTTATCGTGAATGCTGAAAAGGGGATTATCCTCACAAATCTCCACGTGATTCAGGATGCTGATAAGGTCGAAATCTTTCTCGCGGATGGCCGGAACTATCCTGCTCGTCTTCTTGGTCACGACGCTGAGTACGATCTCGCCGTACTGCAACTCCTTGAGGCTCCGAAAAAGCTAACCGCCCTTTCGTTTGGAGATTCGTCCCAACTCGAGGTTGGGCAGCGAGTTCTTGCTATCGGTAACCCTCACGGACTTGATCGGACCCTTACGCAAGGGATCGTTTCGAGCTTGAATCGAACGGTGAGAAACCCGAATAATTATCTTATGCGTGGTTTGATTCAGACCGACGCCGCAATTAACCCGGGTAATTCTGGTGGTCCACTGCTCGATGTCGATGGGCGAGTTATCGGAATAACCACTGCGATTTTGAGCAAATCTGGTGATTCGGCGGGTATCGGATTTGCTGTGCCGATCAATCAAATTGCGCGAATTCTCCCGGAGTTGATCACGACAGGGCGAGTTTTGAGACCAAAACTGGGGTGGGTTTTGCTTGATACGGCCCAGGGCCCTATGGTGCGCCGCGTTTTGCCGGGGAGTCCAGCGCTTGAAGCTGGGATTGAACCTGTCGAGAGGCCGGTGGCAAATATTTTTTACAAAGGGTTTGTAAGTGACTTTAACCGCGCCGATATCGTCTATAAGGTGAATGGAAAACGGGTATTTTCAAGTGATGATGTCGACCAGCTTGTGAGCAAGGCGAAGCGAGGGGTGCCGATTGTATTGACTCTCCGACGAGGAACTTTACAGGGGACCGAGCGAGAAATCGAAGTAGAACCGGTACTGCAGTGAAACCAATCCATCAACTCCCCGATCAGGTCATCAATAAGATTGCGGCGGGTGAGGTAGTCGAACGTCCTTCGTCGGTTGTTCGGGAGCTCCTCGACAATGCCCTTGATGCCGATGCTTCGGTCATCGTGATCCGTATAGAGCGAGGCGGTCAAAAACTCATAGAAGTTCGGGATAATGGACACGGCATCCCTTCTGACGATATTCCGTTGGCTTTTCAGCGCCATGCAACATCAAAAATTGTTCACTTTGCAGATCTTGAAAAGCTCACGACCCTCGGCTTCCGGGGCGAAGCCCTTGCTTCGATTGCGTCAGTTTCTCAGATATCACTTGTATCGAGAACCCGTGACGAAGCGCTGGGAAGGTCCATTTCGCTTCGAGCCGGGGTACTGACCGAGTCTGAATCAGTCTCAACGACTCCTGGTACGGCCATGCGAGTCCAGAATCTCTTTTTTAACACTCCTGCACGAAAGAAGTTTCTCAAAAGCGAGCGGACAGAAGAGGCTCGAATTCGTCGTGAGGTTGTCGCAGCAGCGTTGGCACATCCGTCAGTTGCCTTTACGTATGAGGTCGACGGGAACGAGGTGCTGTCTGTTTCAGCGGAGAGGTCTCGGATTGAACGCGCACGCCGTTTTTTTTCGGGTGAGATGGCGGAGTGCCACCGTTCACTCGAGGGATTTGGAATCGAGGGGCTGATTGGGCATCCCTCACTCGCACGATCGAAAGCTGGACCGCTCTACATTCTTGTCAACGAACGTATGGTTCAAGATAGGATGATTGCGAGAGCTCTTCGTGAGAGTTTTGGCTCAACCTTGAAGCCTCGAGAGAATCCAGTCGGGTTTCTCTCGTTGACACTTCCATCGGAACAGATTGACGTAAACGTTCATCCTCAAAAGTCCGAGATTCGCTTTCGTAATGGAAACTTGATTTTTCCAAGAGTGAGAGCGATTACAGAAGAGGCTCTCCTTCAGATTGCTCGCCCAAAGATTGAACACTTTTCTACAGATCCTCGAGACGTTGACCGTTTTGAGCGATCATCATGGAAGCCCGAATTGGATCTTGGCTACCCGCACTCTCCAGCGAGAGTAACTGAGGGCGGTTCTGATTCGCCTCAATTCTCAGTGGCCGAACCAGATTTTTCGTATGCGAGTGAAGCCCCTTTGCTTGAGAGCCGACAAGCTCGGGATTTGGGAACGCCCGAGCAAGAGCGTAGAAATCGGTTTCGATACTCCGATCTTCGGTATATTGGACAGATCTTTGAATGCTTCCTCATGTGCGAGTTCGAGGAAACCCTCGTTATCGTTGACATGCACGCAGCCCATGAACGGTATAACTTTAATCGTATTCGAAACGGATTTCGTTCCTCTGATGGGGTAAACCAAACGCAGAAACTCCTTCTTCCTCCAGTGATTGAACTTGGGGCAGAGGAAATGGCGAATTTTCTTGCACACAGAACCACGTTGGAAGGGTTTGGCTTCGAATTTTCAGAAGAAAATGCTTCGACTGACTCGATCTCGGTGGTCGCAGTACCGAGTTTTCTCTCCGATGATAAGATTGGATCTTTTCTCCAAGAGATCGCTGAAATTCCACCTGAAAACTCTGCGCAGGGTCGAGTGGAATACGAAG
>JAGRAO010000284.1 GCA_020434565.1 Bdellovibrionales bacterium | reverse complement strand
TCTCTTATCCGAGCGCTCGTCGCGCAGACAAGTTGCTCGTTTTGGTTTGGAAAGCAGTGGCAGAGACGAGGTTCGAACTCTGCCGCCGTTTAGCTTGGCAAGCAGAGCTTGACGGGAAAATACTGCGAACAGTCAGGTTTTTCTTTCGGAGAGAAACTTGGATTACCAAGATTTCTCTTATCCGAGCGCTCGTCGCGCAGACAAGTTGCTCGTTTTGGTTAGGTTTGAAAAGGAAGGAACAACAAATAAGAAACAGCCCTTCTCTGGGCTTTTTCTCATTTGGTGGGATGTCCGAGTGGCTAAAGGAGGCAGACTGTAAATCTGCTGGCGCAAGCCTACGCAGGTTCGAACCCTGCTCCCACCAGATCTCCACCCCGCAACTTTGCTTTCGCAAAGATTGCTGCCCCTTAAAGGGGCAAGAAACTTAAGCAGGGTTCGAACCTTGCCCCGCAGGGACAAAGACTGCGAACAAACGCTCGCCTAAAAGGCGAGCAACCTGCTCCCACCAGATCGCTTCTTTTCTCAGAATTCAGATTCGTCTTTTTTGCTAGGCTGTATAAGCCCCAGACGGAAGTGGATTCATTACGCGATTCAAAGCGTTTTCCAGTTCCTTAAGACCAAATGGCTTACTGAGCCTGTCTACCGCTCCAAATTTTTCAATCGCTGCGAGCGCTTCGCCCTGCACTACCCCACTCATGGCGATTATTGGAGTTCCTACACAGTTCTTTGAGAGTTCATGAATGGTGTTAAGACCCACCATCACAGAGGCATCAAGTTCATCATCGTCATCTGGAGAAATTCCCATCCGCAGAATGAGGTCGCACAAGATCACATCGAAACGTTCCCGTAGGATAACGTCCCGGGCTTCCTCTGGAGTTTCAACGGCTACACACTCAAAGTGCAAATCATCGAGTAGAGCCACAAGTGTTGACCGAAAGACTTCGTTGTCATCAATAACGAGCGCGCGTTTCATCTACCTTCTCCCCTACTTTCTCAGAATATTCGGTTCATTCCCTTAAGGAGATCATCGGCAGAAATGCGCAAAGGAAGAAGCTCCGGGAACGAGAAAAATCTTCCCCTCACAAGAAAAATCAAGCCCATACTTGTCGCAGGCCACTAACTAAAGGCTTACAATCACTAGAATTTCGCGTAACCAGGGTGGCGTGGGAAGGGAATTACGTCCCTGATGTTCTGAATTCCCGTCAAATACATAAGGAGCCTTTCAAACCCAAGGCCAAACCCAGCATGAGGAACCCCTCCGAACTTTCGCAACTCCAGGTACCACCAATATAGTTCGGGCGGCATTCCGTTCGCTTCAATCTTTGATCGTAACACCGCCTCACGCTCTTCTCGTTGTGACCCTCCAATAATCTCGCCCAGCCTCGGCACGAGGAGATCCATCGCGGCAACTGTCTTCTCGTCCTCGTTAAGGCGCATGTAAAAGGCCTTAATCTCTTTCGGATAATTGATCACAAACGTTGGGCCCTTTACCACTTCATCAGTAATAAAACGTTCATGTTCCGCTTGAAGATCGGCACCCCAGTGAGGTTCATACTCAAACTTACGCCCACTCTTCTGCAATTCATTAATTACTTCGTCGTACGTCATCACTCCGTAGCGGGTTTCACTGACCTGTTCAAGTACTTTGGCCGTATCAGCTTCGACCCATTCTCTTGCATGGAGAAACTCTAAGTCGGCAGCACATTCCTGAAGTACAGAACGAACAACTTCTTTAACGAAGTCCTCTGCTACCTTCATATCTCCACGGAGGTCACAGAACGCCATCTCCGGCTCGATCATCCAAAACTCTGAGAGGTGCCGTGAAGTATTCGAATTCTCAGACCGAAAGGTCGGACCGAAGGTGTAGCAATTCATGTGAGAAAGGGCGAAAATCTCCGCTTCGAGTTGTCCTGAAACAGTGAGGCTCGCCTCATCTTTGAAGAAGTCCTGAGAGAAGTCGATGTGCCCTTTGTCATCACGAGGAGGGTTGGAGAGATCAAGAGTCGTCACCCGAAACATCTCCCCAGCGCCCTCGCAGTCTGAAGTGGTAATGATCGGTGTGTGAACCCAAATAAAGTTCCGATCTCTGAAAAACTTGTGAACTGCGAAAGACGCAGCAGACCTGATCCGAAATACCGCACCGAGCGTATTTGAACGGGGCCTCAAATGAAGCTGCTCTCGAAGGAACTCTAACGTGTGTCCCTTCTTTTGCAGAGGATAGGTCTCAGGATCGCAACTCCCTACCAGCGAAAATTCCTCAACTTGAAACTCAAATTTTTGCCCCTTCGCGGGCGACGGGACGAGCTGACCAGAAACCTCAATCGCTGCACCTGTTCCGATTTGGGCCTCTGCCACCAAGTAAGAGCTCAGCGAAGGATTAATGACGAGCTGCAATCCCTTGACGGAGGTACCATCGGTCAGCTCAATAAACGCGACATTTTTAGAACGGCGGTGAGTCTTCACCCACCCCCTAGCGAAGTACCGTCCAGGCGCATACCCCTCATCGTGAACATCACTGATCCGAATTGGTTGTCTGTCAGCGAATTCCATACCGTTGTCTCCGAGTAAGTTGACCTCGGAGATTTAGCAAAAAAAGGGGGCTAGAAACAGCTTTGTACGGTTTCCCGGTCCTGACCTGGACTCAAACTCAATTGTATTGTATCTCACTCCTCCACACATTGTCGGGGTGTAGCTCAGCCTGGTTAGAGCGCTAGTTTTGGGAACTAGAAGTCGGAGGTTCGAATCCTCTCACCCCGAAGTCACCACAACGGTCCGACCGCAACAATTTAATCCTCAGGGTCCGGTGGATCACCAGTCGTTCCGCCGCCAGAACCGTTAATTCCCAGGCTGGCATTTGAGAAACTCTCTATCAGAAATCCATTTTCCCAACTCCGCTCTATCGATTGATCACTCTCGGAGTACGATTCCCCAAGCGATACATATTGCCCGACAAGGGCTGACTGAAGGGCGAATGCCATAAAGACGGCACTCGCAATCAGAATCGAATACTCAACGAAAACCGCCCCGCGCTCATTTTGATATTTCTTGTTCCCCATTTCGACCTCAACGTATCTCCCTCACATCGAAGCGATCGGGGTCATTGCTTCAGTTAGCAACCAACTTGAGGGGACGGTCTAGGAAATTTTCGGAGAGATACAAGGCTCCGCCAATGGTTATGGGAATACAAAACTGGGTTCGACGTGCCGGGCCCTGCGCAAATTCAGAGAGCAATTCGAAGGAGTCTCGGGCTTGAATTTTATCCTTTAGGAACCGGCGATAGAGCAAGCGGCCAAGGAAATCGAGCCTTATCGAACAAGGAGCTTGGCTCAGTTCGCTCGGGAGAAACTCAAGGGAGAGGAAATATCCGGCGGGAATGAGAACCCTCTCGATCCTTGCCTCGTCTGGCATCAATCCCGCCGGAACGTAGTAATCACCCCTTATTCCGCGCCTGCGCTCCTCGCTCTCTCCCGAATACCAACGATAGACTCCAGCAATACCTTCGTAATCCCCGAGCAATTCCCCGAAGTTTCTTGTCTTACAAACCTCTATTTTCAATTCATCTCGATACTCGAGACGGACGTTCGGCCGAAGAAACGAGAGATTCGGAGCGAACACCAAGTTCGCCAGCGGCAAACTCCGTGCCTCTGGATCTAACGGCTGCTTCAAAAGTCGATATTCTCCTGGACTCATTCCGAATTGCTGGTGAAACGAACGAGTAAACCCCTCGTGTGACCCAAATTGATAGCGAGCCGCGAGGTCTTTTATCAGAATATTTGAGACGAGGAGGTCATGAGCGGCCCTCGTAAGCCGGGCCGTACGGATAAAATTGCGCAAGGAGCTCCCGGTCACGAGCTTGAATACCCGCTGGAAGTGCCACTTCGATAACGCAGCTATTTTTGCAAGCTCGGAAATTTCCAGTTTGTGCTCCAGGTGGTCCAACATATAATCGACCACGTCCTCAATCCGAGACAAATGATCTACCGCTACTCTCTCCATCTCTCTCCCCAATGCAGCCCTCGGAACTACCGCGTCGCGAACTCTTGAGGGAGTTATGAGTGCTCCTCTTTCCAAGCCTCATAGTGGAAATTTTTTCC
>JAGRAO010000283.1 GCA_020434565.1 Bdellovibrionales bacterium | reverse complement strand
AGGACAAGGTTTCTGAAAATGAGTGAGAGGATTGAACGGATAGCGGAGAGCCGAGAATCGGATTCCTCTTCGCCTTTTGATATCCACTCCCCAGCGGAGATCTCCTCGCTTCTCACTGCTGGTGAGAAGTCTGATTTCCTCAGGCGGATTACTCTCCTCGCTGAGCAGCTGAAGAGGGGAACAACCGACACCGGTGATCTCAAGAGCGAAATAACGTCTCAAAGTATAACTGGGTCAGATTCGCTCCCACCAACTCTTGAACTGCTTGAGCGAAAAAGGGCTCCGCTTGCTTGGACTCCTCCGGTGCTCTCAAAGGACGTGAACACAGAGGCAGGGAACTTGCATGCGAGCGAGAATCCCGAAGGCTCAACTTCTCAAGAGGAAGTGAGTGTCAATGCGCCAAATTTTGATTCTCTTCTTGATAGACTTGTTTTGAAGCTCGATGGAGGGAGGGAAGACGATTCCTCCGAACTTGAGAAAGGCTTATCTGCGATTGAAACCGTTCATGATGGGCACGAACTTTTCCCCCTTCTCGATTCTTTTGTTGAGAGGCTGGAACCCGGGCTGAAACGCCTCGACCTCTCACTTGAGCGGGGCTCCTCGACTGCGTTACAGAATGATGACAAAGTCGAACCACCTGCCGCACTCGCTTTAGAGAAGGTTAGTGAGAAATCAGTCTTACGAGATGCCGTTGAACATGATCACGGTTTCCACGGGACAAAAGCCCTTCTTGAAGAAAAAAAGAGCGAGACGCTGATTGTGAGTGAGCCCTCAAGAGAGGAAGTGGAGGGGAGTTCCGCTGAAGATCAGCTGGAGAGAGAGAATTCGAAGCAGACAGATGTTCCTGGAGAGAGGGAATCCTCTGAACTTGATCCCTTGCTCGAACTTTTGGAAAAAGAGAACTGGGAATCGCTCCGAGAGAAGAGTGAACAGCTGCTCGGACACGCTTCACCTGGGAAGCGGAGCTTAGTAGAGATCTTGTGGATTACATCGCAAGTTCATCTCGAAGGGGTTCCGATTCGTCTGCTCTCGGCTCCACTCGATTCGCTCCTCTTAAAGGACCCACGCACGTTTGCCTTTAGTCCGAAAGAGCAAGAACTCTTTGATTCGCTTCTTGGAGATGGCTTGCAAAGGGTTTCCGAACGTCTCGCAGCTCAGAAGGAATATCCTCTGGCTGTAAAGTTCGCTGAGAAAGCTGCCTCTCTTGATTCTCAAAAAAAGGTATCCCTCTTTCGGTTGCTTGAATCCGAGCGGGATGCTCTTTTGGAATTGCCTGAATACGAAAGGTCAAAATCTGCAGGGCTTAGACTAGACGAGGTGCTCACAAAACTTGAAACCCTCACCCTCGCGATTTCACCGGGTGGGGCACCAGTGCTTCCCGAGCGAAAACCGGAGGAGTCCGTTGTTCGAGAGGAATCTCCGGCGACTGCGGCTCAAGCAAGGAGCGAGACAGTTGCGCAAGGAAAGGAGAAAAAGATATCCAGAGTCTTTCGCCCGCAACTGTGGCAGGGACTTCTGCTGGTTGCTCTTGGCTCAACCCTCTATCTTGGGGCTGAACTGTTTGAGACGGCTCCCGCAGCCGTGCTTCCCGAACCACTGGCATTAGAGAAGCCCGATCTTGAGCTTGAAGCTCAAGCTTCAAGACGGATGGTTGCGCTCGATATCTCAGCCCTTTGGTATGACTATGCTGCTAAAAATGGAGTGGATACGGGAGACAGTGGTCAGAGCTTTGAGAGAGGGCAGATTCGACCAGTAGAGAACCATCCGAGTTCTAAAGAAAATCTCGGTGAGTTGCACCGTGAGACGTTCAGAAAAGAAAAGGAAACAGTGAACACTTCATCTCCGGTGGAGCCCTCAAATTTCCCAAGAGCAGAATTCTACAATGGGCGTACTTCGCCAGAACGAGATCTTTCACCTCTCGGAGATATTGCGAATGGGGGCTCGTTGGCACGAGCTCAAGAGGGCGCGGGAGTATTTGAAATTCTCTCGGCAACAAATGTCATGGATCGGCCTTCATACACGGCTGCGGCCGTGGCGCGCCTCCAAGCGGGAGACCGAGTGCGGGTTCAGGGGGTCTCTGGGGAGTGGTTGCAGCTCCAAAGTGTCAGGGGGAGCACGGGATTCATCCTTCGACAGGACGCTGTCCGATTCGGAAGTTCGAGGTAGAACCGTTTGCTAAAGGGTCAATATTATGGGGTTTCTCAGAACCTCAGTTTTCTTGAGCGGTTTTTTCTTGACAGAGCGAGGTTGCGCAATGGACGGGGCTGAGTTGATCCGGTATAGTTTCAATTTTACTCGTTATTTTGGATTGGTGGTGAAAATCTCGAACGCCGAAAGAGGTGCACGGGATTATTCGTTCACGAAACTGGCGAGACTTGACGAAATTCCGTGCGGCAGAGTCCCGTGAGGCAAAGTCCCGTGAGGCAAAGTCGGCCCGGCTGGGTCCAGGGTAAGCACGGTTCCATGGGAATAAGGTCCCCCCAAAGGGTGGCATCGGCAATAAGCCCCCCCCTAGGAGGTTGTGCTATACATTTTTTGGATCGGTTTCTCGAAACGAATTTTCGTTTCTGAGAACGAGAGTGAAGAGGAAATCGGATAAAGGAGTACGATGGCTCGAATTACCGTTGAAGATTGTTTGAAGGAAGAACAGAACCGATTTGCTTTGGTGCAGCTCGCTGCGCGCAGAACAAAGCAGTTACTTTCTGGAGCGACTCCCCTCGTTGAAAGTCGGAGAAACAAGTCCGTCGTAAACGCGCTCCGTGAAATTGCAGCGGGTCAAGTTCGATTTAAAACCGAAGAGGATCTCCAGCGGGAACGCGAGGAAGCAATGCTCCGACGGGAAGAGGAACTCAAACAGCAACAGCTCGCCGATGAAGAAAGGGCGAGAGCTGCTGCTGCCGCCCAAGCCGAGCTACCCGAGAGCGAGAGTGGAGATGATTCATCGGAAGAAGAGCGAGCAGAAGAGCTTTCAGATGGTCTCTCCGTGTCGGGTGGAAGCGGGAGCACCCCCGTCTGAGTCTCATGCAGGTCCGGTTTTACGCTGGACCCTTGGCTATAGTTGAGTTCTGAATGTTTTGTGTATGTAGGAACGTTCCCCGTGCCACGTCCCTCTGAGAAGGCGCAACACAACCATGGTTGAGACACAGTGGGAACAGCTCTCGAATGCCTTTCAATCGTATCATCCTGATCCTGATCTCCGTTTCCTGAAACGCGCCTACGATTTTGCTGAAAAGAATCACCGAGGGCAGGTGCGCGCTTCTGGTGAGCCTTATCTGAATCATCTTGTCGAAACAGCGCTCCTTGCTTGCGAGCTGAAGCTCGATATTCCGTCGGTCGTTGCAGCGCTCCTCCATGACACAATAGAAGATTGTGCGGTTGAAGGGGCGAATCTTGGCAATGAATTTGGTGAAGAAGTTGCCCATATCGTTGAGGGGGTGACGAAACTGACTCGAATTGAGTTTGAGTCCCGTGAAGAAAAGCAAGCCGAAAGCTTTCGAAAGATGCTTTTGGCGATGGCAAAAGACATCCGCGTGGTTCTCGTCAAGCTTTGTGATCGTCTCCACAATATGCGCACATTGAAACACCTCTCTGAGGCAAAGCAGCGACGCATAGCGCGCGAAACGCTTGACATCTATGCGCCCCTTGCCAACAGACTCGGTATTCATTGGCTCAAGTCCGAGCTCGAAGATCTCTGTTTACAGTATTTGCGACCTGAGATTTACAAACTCATCCGCGACAGTCTCGCCCGTACAAAGCAAGATCGTGACACCTATGTGCAAGACGCGATGGCTGAAATTAAGCAACACCTCGAACAAGCAGGAATCTCGGCTGCAGTATCCGGCAGACCGAAGCACTTTTACTCTATCTGGAGAAAAATGGAGCAGAACAACCTCGCGTTTGAGGAGGTACACGACCTGCACGGTTTCCGGGTAATCGTTCCGACTGTTCGAGCGTGTTACGAGACGCTCGGAGTGCTGCATGCGAATTACAAACCAGTACCAGGACGATTTAAAGACTATATCGCGATGCCGAAGCCGAACATGTATCAGTCGCTGCACACAACAGTGATTGGCCCGAGTGGACAGCGAGTCGAAATTCAAATTAGCAC
>JAGRAO010000282.1 GCA_020434565.1 Bdellovibrionales bacterium | reverse complement strand
TTCTTACTTTTCCGTTCTTTAAAGAGCTCACGGTAGATCTCGGTTTGCTGTTTATTCCGTTTGTCATCCTTGTAGTTGTTGGAACATCGAATGCGGTCAATCTCACGGATGGACTTGATGGGCTTGCGATTGGTCCCGTTATGACCGTTGGAGCTGCTTACGCGTTATTCGCGTATCTTTCGGGCCACGCAAAGTTTTCAGAATACCTCGGGGTTTTCCCAGTTCCCGGGGTGGGAGAAGTCTCGATTATTCTCGCGGCAATCGTTGCGGCGGGCCTTGGATTCCTCTGGTATAACACGTTTCCGGCGCAGGTTTTTATGGGAGATATAGGCGCGCTCTCACTCGGTGGCGTGCTTGGATTTGCTGCTGTGCTTGTGAAGCAAGAGATGGTTCTCGTCGTTGCGGGGGGTATCTTCGTCGTTGAGGCCCTTTCCGTCATTATTCAAACGTATTCGTTCAAACTTACTGGAAAGCGAGTGTTCCGAATGGCTCCCATTCACCATCACTTTGAATTAAAGGGTTGGGCTGAACCAAAGATCATCGTCCGGTTCTGGATTATTTCGATCGTCTTGGCATTAATTTCTCTTACGACCTTGAAGCTGCGATAGCTTGAGGCTTGGGTTTCTTCCCTTCCGAGAGATCAAATACCGTTGAAACGATTGTCTCGACTGCATCAGTCGGGCGCGCTCTTGCAGCACGAACACGAATTCGGTTGAAAAACTCCGGCTCAACGAACCTTTCAATTGCAACAGCGAGCCGCTCTTGGAATCCATCTCCTTCATCCACGATCAGAGCTTTTCCTTGTTTCTCGAGAATTTCGGCGTTGATCCGCTGATGCCCACCTTGAGCAAATGGGAATGGAACAAATATTGCCGGGCAATTCACGAATCCAATCTCCATTACTGCTCCTGCACCAGCTCGGCTGAGAACGAAATGCGCCCACTCGAATGCTTTATCAAGTTCGTGAATAAAAGGCATGACTGTATGCGGAACCTCAAATTCTTGGTACCGCGCTTCGAGAGTCTCCTTCATCTCTGGACGACACTGATGCCACACCTGAAGGCCAAGTCGTCGAAAGAGAGGGGCCAGGGCACTACATGCCTCGTCGATAGCTTTTGCACCTTGGGAGCCGCCAAGGATGAGGAGATGCTGAGGAGAGGAAACCGAGCGGCTCTGTCCAAGGAGTTTCTTGAGTTCGGGTCGGACGGGATGCCCCGTATGAATTCGACGACCAGGGCCTGGGAATCGGGTCTCTTCAAACGCGCATGAGATAACGGTTGCAAAATAGGAGAGGGCACGATTGGCGCTTCCGGGTTTTACTTCTGCTTCATGAATGAGAGATGGAATTCCCGCCATCCTCGCCCAAAGGACGGGGAAAAATGTAGCGTATCCTCCAAAACCCACCACTGCAGTGGGACGAAACTCCCGAAAGACATGCCGCACTCTGGAAAGATTTGGAAAAAACCCCTTCAAGAATTGGACTTTCCCAGAAAGGCCAGTATTTTGAAGACCCTCAAGAGGGATCTGATGGAGAGGGATTCCAAGATCACCGAGAAGCTCTGATTCAAGGGGCCTTCCGGTGCCGAGAAACGCAACTTCTGCACCTCGTCGTAAAAACTCTTGAATCGCGTAGCGAGCCGGCATGAGATGCCCGCCAGATCCACTCGCGGATACGAGGATTCTTTTCGGATGCTCAGGGTTGCGATTCATAGTATTTGTAAGCCGAGATTCTCGCCGTTTCACCTCTTGCTCTAACCAAACTTCCCGCGCCTATTCCGTGCTTTGAGGGCCTTTCGCCAGCGACAAGAGAATGCCCATAGCGATAAGGGTTACAACGAGGTTGGTACCCCCGTAACTTACAAGGGGAAGCACCATTCCCTTTGTTGGAAGAAGCCCAGTTGCTACCCCGACGTTGAGAAATGCCGGGAGAGCTATCAGCATAGTGAGTCCAACCGTAAGTGAAAAGAAAAAGGTATTGTTAAAGTACCGAGCAGCGATTGAGAGACCTCTCCAGAGGATCAACAGGAATACGACGATAACACCGAGTCCTCCAAGAAAACCGAGCTCTTCGGCAATAACAGAGAAAATAAAGTCCGTGTGTGCAGCCGGGAGAAAGAAAAGTTTCTGTTGGCTTCCGCCCAAGCCCACACCAGTCAACTGACCTGAGCCAACGGCTATAAGCGACTGAATGAGTTGATATCCTTTACCACTTGCATCGGCTGCAGGTTCAAGAAAACTCAAAACCCGTTTCATTCGGTACGGAGAGACAAGCACTAAGATTCCCATGGCGAAGAGAGCGCCAACCCCAGAAATAACGAGGTATCTCAGCCGAACTCCGGCTGCGAGCGCCATGATGAGGCCAACTATGAGAACGAGAGAGAAGCTCCCGAAATCAGGCTGGCTCAAATACAGAATAGCAACGGGGGCAACGAGTAACAGAGGTTTAAATACTCCCTTACTAAAGCTCTCCAGCTTGGTTTCGTGTCTCGCGAAGTATCCAGCGAGGAAGAGAATAAAGCAGAGTTTCGAAACCTCCCCAGGTTGAAAACGAACACCGGCGACACTCACCCAACGACTCGCGCCTCCACCACTCTGTCCAATTCCGGGAATGAGCGGAAAGATAAGAAGAGCGAGGGCCAGCGGGAAACAATACGGAGACACAAACCGCCAAAATCGAGGAGGCAGTTTATACGCCACAAGCATCAGGACAAAACCGATCACTCCGGCCGCAATTTGACGTTTCAAAAAGTAGAGCGGGTCGCCGAAGCGCTCCTGCGCGGTCACTCCAGTCGTGGAGTACAACATGACGAGTCCAAAACCGAGCAGGCCTATGGTAAGAGCGAGAAGCACTATATCAATATGTGAGTGCGTCGAAGGGGTAAGAGTACTGTTCGAACGGATTCCGAAGCGAGGCCCACCTCGGCGGTTTTCTGAAAACCGCCCCTCGGTTCTGTCAAGGGCAAGTGGATCGTGAGAAAGAATTGCCATAATGAACCAACGTAAAATTCTAAAAACCGAACTCCGCTAAACGGAAGCCTTCGCTTCCACAAGCGATTTAAACATAAAACCTCTCTCCTCAAAATTCCTAAATTCATCAAAACTCGAGCAGCCAGGGCTAAAAAGCAGCCCCTGCGGCTCTCCTATTTTAAGCGGAAGCCCCTCGAGAGCGTGGCGCAGAGAGGGGCTCTCTCGAAGTTCGGAGATTCCGGCCGAGCGCAATTGAGATAAGAGAATCGCTCTATCTCTTCCAAAGCAAATAATCGAATACGAAGAGCACTCCAGTAGAGCTTTGGCCAAAGTCTCCCAATCTCCTCCTTTATCAATGCCTCCGATAAGCAATGTGAAAGGAAGCCCCTTGAAGCTCTCTCGAAATGATCGAACAGCAGCCATAGTTGATGCAACGGTCGTAGACTTTGAGTCGTTGACAACCGTGAGAGAGCCGAGTTGACTCACCTCAAACCGAAACGGGGGCGGAGTGAAGTTTGTCAAAGCAGCGTCAATGGCGGATTCACGCAGCGGAGCAAACGTGGAACAGAGAAGGAGTGAGGCGGAGAGATTGAGCGCGTTGTGCGTCCCCACAAGTGGAGAGTTTCTTAATTCATAGGAGAGGGATCCCTCTGGGAGCCGAATCTCTAACGTTGGTAAATCTTGTGTGTTACCGTAAATCAATTGAGCCCCGAATCCGTTCAGGGGAGATACTCCAAAGCTCAAGACTTCGGCTGCAGTTTGCTTGCGCAGCGAGAACACCAGGTCACTATCACGATTCAGAATTGCGCGAGCTTGTTCCGCGAGTCCGGTTATCAGGCGAGATTTTATCGAAAAATACCGCTCGAAAGTGCCGTGGCGGTCAAGATGAT
The DNA here is from genome assembly GCA_020434565.1 of Bdellovibrionales bacterium. Classification (GTDB taxonomy): domain Bacteria; phylum Bdellovibrionota_C; class UBA2361; order UBA2361; family RFPC01; genus JAGRAO01. The sequence continues at coordinate 256 of JAGRAO010000282.1, read as the reverse complement.
TTGGAGAGCAATTGAGGAAGGCAGCAGAACGGGGCGAGAGCCTAGAAGTCGTCTCGATTTGAAAACTCGAGATCTCTACGACGATTATCTCAGTGTTCCCGACTCGCAGCGTTCCATCCGCTTGGAGGAGGGAAATAAGCGGCGTTCCGATATTTCCCACTAACAACGATCGTACTCCATGAGATTCAAGGAGTGTATGAGTGAGGGTACTCGTGGTGGTTTTTCCGTTACTTCCGGTGATAATCGAGCTTGGTAT
>JAGRAO010000281.1 GCA_020434565.1 Bdellovibrionales bacterium | reverse complement strand
CCTTGACGCGCTTGGTCCAAGAGAAATCAGAAACGTGAACGAGTCCATCGATTCCATCTTCGATACCAACAAAGATACCGAACTCAGTAATGGATCGGATAGTCCCCTTAACACGGGTTCCAGTCGGCAAGCGCTCTGCGAGATCCTTCCAAGGATTCGGCATAAGCTGCCGCATCCCAAGACTCACTCGTCGTTGCTCTTGGTCTACACCGAGAACGACCGCTTCAACATAATCCCCTTCGCTCAAGAGCTTTCCAGGGTTTCGGACTTTCTTGGTCCAGCTCATTTCTGAAACGTGGATGAGTCCTTCAACACCTTCTTCGAGCTCAACGAATGCACCGTAATCAGCAAGGCTCATGACCTTTCCTGTTACTGTGGTATCAACTGGGAATCGGTTCTGAATAGTTTCCCACGGATCAGGCTTGAGCTGCTTCATGCCGAGGCTCACCCGCTCTTTCTCGTCGTCGTACTTGAGCACCACGACTTCAACTGATTCACCAACGTTGAGTTTCTCTGATGGGTGGTTTACACGGCCCCAAGAGATGTCTGTGATATGAAGCAGTCCATCGATTCCTCCGAGGTCGATAAACGCACCGTAATCGGTGATATTTTTGACAACCCCTTCAAGAACGACACCCACATCGAGCACTTTGAGAGTCTTCTTCCGAAGCTCATCTCGCTCGTTCATGAGAACAGCACGTCGAGAAAGAACGATATTCCCTTTCTCTTTGGTGATCTTAAGAACTTTAAACTCAAACTCTTCACCGAGGAATTTATCGAGGTTTCGGTGAGGCCGGATGTCAATCTGAGAACCAGGAAGGAAAGCAGGTATTCCGATATCGACTTGGAGCCCACCTTTTACTTTCTGAACGACTCGACCAGTAATAATACTGTCGTCTTCGAAGATCTTCTCAACGTCTTTCCAGACTTTTTTCTGCTGAGCCTTCTCCCGGGAGAGGATCAGTTGACCAAAATCGTTTTCGAGGTGAACAACAAGAACCTCCGAGTCATCCCCAACAGCAACCTGGAGTTTTCCCTCATGGTTTTTAAACTGTTCGATTGGGACGATCCCTTCGGTTTTAAATCCTATATCGATATGGACATAGTCTTTTCCGATTTCGGTGATCTTGCCGGTGACAATCTTTCCAGGTCGGATAGTCTCCGTCCGATTGTCCATGTATTTTTCGAAAGCAGCTGCAAATCCGCCTTGGCTGCCTGATGATTGTTCGCTTGATTCCATGTTGTAGAGATACCGTGCCTTGTTTATTAGACGAGAACTCCGACCTCTTCCTTCCCAGCGGGCACAATTACGCAGAGCAAAGAAATCAGAGCATACCTTTAAACCACGGGTCCTTTAGAAACCACTCAGGCTGCACATTACCGGCTCTCACATCGTAAAGAGCTGAAAGCGTGGGTGCGCACAAAAGAGAGGACAAAAGACGACACGCAGAGGAACTCCAGAATAGGGAGAGAAGAGATATGATTCTCACTCCCGTCTCTGTTCCCCAGACCCCCAGTGTCACATCAAAAAAACGATGGGCGGGGACTTGGGCTCAGTTACCACTCATTCGAGGTTTAATCCCGTGGTCGAGCAGCACGTTATACAGATTTTCCACAACGATTTCCAACGGCTGGGTCGAATTATCAACAAGATACATATCAGGTTGCTGAAAGGTCGTGGCAAAACCTCCCTCAGAGTCGCGCTTGTCTCGCTCGTGGATCTCTATTTTCATCTTTTCTTTCAGGGATTTAGCTTCTTGCTCACTCATTGCTCCGCGGGCCTCTTTGAGCTGCTTAAGACGCCGCTCAACTTTTACCGGTTCGTCGGTTGAGACAAAAAACTTGAAGTGAGCATCGGGAAAAATGAGGGACCCCATGTCGCGTCCCTCTGCCACGAGGTCTTCGCCCGGAAAGGCTTCGCGCTGGGCGCCGACGAGTTTCTCTCGAACCCGCCCGAACTGAGCAACCTGAGAAGTAGACTCTGACACTTCCGGTGAATAGAGATCATCGAAGACATCTATGCCGTCAACCAATACCCGCGCACTTCGGTTGCTATCGAGCACAAGCTGAAGTGAGTGGTCGTCGACGATAAAAGAAACGAGCTCTTCATCGGTGCGATCGACTTTTTCGCGAAGAGCGAGTAACCCAACAGCACGATAGAGGAGTCCGGTGCTTAAGTGAACAAAGCCGAGCCTTTCAGCAAGGAGCTTTGAAATACTTGTTTTGCCAGTTCCGGCGAGGCCGTCAACTGTCACTACTTGGCGATTCACGTTCTTTCTATCTCCCCTGTCTTAGGTTTTCTTACCAAACATGCTGGACAAGATAGGCTCAAAGCTTTTCTTAGACTCCGGACTTGAAAAGAGTGCAGACCCCGAGAACGGCGCTCCCCACTCTCCAAACGGTCACGAGACCACTTCGCAACTCTAAACCGAGAAAATCACACATCCATACCGTATTTCAACTGGTACATTTCTTGATACCATCTCCATCGGTGCTGTTTCATAGTGTCTATTGAGGGCCAGTGTATGAATACGCACCGTCGCCGGGGCCAGCTCGGCTACACGCTGATCGAGCTTCTCGTGGTCCTCTCCATGACCTCCGTTCTCCTGACGACAGCCACAGTCAACCTCACCGAAATGGTCAACCCTTCAGAACAGGGTGCTGCCACTGTCGCGGCATTCATGAAAGAGGTCCGAGCGCACGCCTTAAGTACTACTCTTGCTTTTGAGGTTTATCCAATCACCACAAAAACGCTTGGGGCACGCTTTGCATCTTCCTGTTCATCAGCTTCATTTACAAACGACGATAGTCTTTCGCTCGAACTTCCTCAGCGGGTTGATCTCACCGACCTCACTTGGAGCGTTTGCTTTAGCCCGCGTGGTTTTGCCGATGCCAGTATCCTTATCCCGCTCGAAGACCACTATGAAGGCACGAAAGATGTTCAGGTCTTTCTTGGAGGGGCGATACGGACCCAATGAAACTTGCAATCAACCTAAACAACGAAGCTGGGTTCTCTCTGCTTGAAGTGCTCACAGCTCTCATTCTGCTCGCGATTTCTTCAGCAGGGATCCTCCCAGCATTTCTCACTCACTTTAAACAGATGACTCAGAATGAAGTTCGCTCTTCCGCATACGCCGCTGCGCAGCGCGTGCTCGATGAAATCCGAATTGGAGATCCCTCAGACCTACCGGACTCAGGGAGCGGCCCGACACAGTCGATAGAGATCTCGGGGAAAAATTTTTTTGTTACTCCATCATACTGTGAGAACGCAAGCTTTTGCTCAGACATCAATACCAAATTCATCACCATCCGAGTCGCATACAACGGAACCACCTATTATGAAGTTGACACGCTGTATACGCAGCTTCGCTAAACGTATCCGCTTGAGCGAAGGGTACACAATGGTGGAGTTCGTCGTTGCGGCAGGACTCGGAACCGTGCTCACAACGATAATGCTGTCGACATTTATCGGGAACCGAGAGATGGTGCGCTACGATCTCGAGCGAACGAGCGTGAATCAAAACTTAAGGAGTGTGCTTGATATCGTGGGGATGAATATTCGCCTCGCTGGAGAAAACCTTCCTTCTACTTTCCCCGCTATTGAGGTGATTGACGGGGCGAGTGGAGCACCTGACCAATTGATTCTTCGACGAAATCTCAGGGACGAAATCCTTAAAGTCTGTGCCGACATCCCGGCCCTGAGCTTTAATAACCTTTTTTTCGCAGTTGCTGGAGTTATTCCAGGGTGTACTTTTGATGACCAACTTCAGAACTACAACTCCTGGAATACCTATCTGACCGAGTCTGGAGGCGAAGCCCTCGGCTACATCTATGATCCGACGACTCGACTCGGTGAGTTTTTTTCATTCAATGGTGTAACGAATACCGGAGTCGAACTCAATCTCGTTCGCTCGTCTCCGGGTGGGTGGCAAAACGGATACACCGTGGGACAGGCTGCTGCATATGTCATCGAAGAGTGGAGATTTGTTCTAAACGGTGACGTACTCGAACTCTACGAGAATGGAGATCTGAGCAATCCTTCGCGGGTAAGTTATGGTCTCTCTGACTTCCAGGTGTCTGTTGCTCTCGCCGGCGGAACTACCGTTACCTCATTTGGAACTT
>JAGRAO010000280.1 GCA_020434565.1 Bdellovibrionales bacterium | reverse complement strand
AGGAGAGAGAGCACTGAGAAACGGGTGAGCACGTGCTCGGAGAAACCAGAGCGGACTCTCATCGTCGGGAATATACGAAGGAGACACTTCGGCAAGGAGGTCAAGGGCTGGACGTGATACAAGAGCCATGGAGAGGGTTATACGCAGAATAGACCTGAGATGGAATCGGGGGTGCTTCCGAAAAGAGCTCTTGGTATATGCTAATCCTCAAAACGCTTCGCGAGAATAAATGAACCGAAGCCGAGTGAGTACTCCCTGGGAGCCCCATGGGAATCAGCGAGTCCAGCATCGATCTCCTGGATCCTTTTGATATGATAGGCGCGCTTGGCTTGGAAAACGGTGTCTGAAAGCGCACTCACATGCTGCTGCCTTGCGCTGCATGCGGGGAGGAATGCAATCAGCACGAGTCCCAAAAGAAGTGTTTTCATGCCCCAAGTATAGTAGTTCAAAAACGGTACGCAATTTTTCGTTAGACCAGTGAAGCATCTGAATCGAAAGCAGAAATTAGATGTAGAGGAGTACCTCTGTGAGTGTTTCCCCGGCCTTGAGCGTCCGGTTTGTTCAGAGCTTAAGCGCTTTGACCGGTCGCTTGAGCCACTCAGTACGCAACCCGGGGAGGTTCGAGCCCGGATGAGTAGAGCGACGGCGCGGCATATCGTTTCGAAGGCCCGGACGATCCGTTCTCTCTGGTATGTCTTGGATTGTAAGGGGGCGAGGCCAACGGCTCTGCTCGGGAACGAGAATGCGGATAGAATCATTCGCGCTGTTCAGAAAATTCGAGCGGGTTGGAGCGACGAGGACTCAAAGCAGTGCTCCCTCAGTTTTCACGCGGCTGGCTCTGACTCGAGTACCATGCAACGGGTGCGGAGTCTTTTGTGCGATAAGCTCGCCATCTCAGAGGATAAAGACGGCGGTAATCTCCGAATTCGGGTGGTGCGCGCAACAGCAGATCAATCCGGCTGGGAAGTGCTCGTTCGACTCACCCCTTCCCAGCTCGGTGACCGCGCTTGGAAAGTTCATAACTATAGGGGAGCTATTCACCCAACTATCGCCGCCGCGCTTCTAAGAACTGTCCGAATTTCTCCGAGCGAACCAGTTCTCAATCTCTGTTCGGGCTCGGGAACGCTGCTCCTCGAGTTGGCCGACCAACATGCGAATTGGTGGGGATGTGGCGTCGATAACTCAGAAGATGCGAATAGGTATGCCCGAGACCATCTTCGGAAGGCTAAACTTTTAAAGCAGATTTCAATTCTTCGGGCAGACGCCCAGTCGTTACCGTTTCGTGATCAAAGTTTCTCTCTCGTAATGGCAGATGTCCCGTGGGGAGAAGCTCTCTCTTCTCGAAAGAAGATGGGAAAAACGGGGCAGGGCTGGCTGCGGGAGATGCTCCGAGTGCTCAAACTGGAGGGGAGAATGCTTCTCATCTCTCAAGATCGCGATTTGTGGACCCGATTGTTTCGTGAAGAGGGATTCCCTCAAGAGGCGATTGTTGAACACCGATTTTTTCAAGGAGGATTCAAACCCTCGGCATTTTTGATCGAGCGTTCTCGATGAGGCCTATGAGAGAAGCGCGGCCCCGAACACTCCGGCGCTGTCTCCGAGGGTGTTCTGGATCAAGCGAATCTCTGGCGAGTCGGTAAAGAGGTGAGGGGCGATCTTACGCTGTCCTTCGGTGTATAAACTCGAAATGTTACTTACCCCTCCACCGAGGACAATGCAGTGGGGGTCGAGAATATTTATGACGACTGCAATCGCCTTTCCAAAGTAGTGATGTAAACGCTCGAGGGTATCACGAGCATCGGGATCTTTTGTCCCTGCTCTTTCAACAATTTCTTGTAGTCGGAGCTTTGTACCGGTTCGCTCAGTGTAGAAATCTTCAAGCGCCGGGCCCGATATCGTCGCTTCTACGCACCCGCGCTTTCCGCAGTAGCACTGTGCTCCTTCAGGGTCGATAACGTTGTGCCCCCATTCACCGCATATTCCCTGGGCGCCAGGGAGGACCTTGCCTTCGACAACGACTCCTCCACCAACGCCAGTTCCGAGAATCACGCCAAAAACAGAAGGACACTTTTGAGCGGCTCCCAACTTCGCTTCTGCGAGCGCAAAGCAATTCGCGTCGTTTGCTATTTTGACTTTACAACCGAGTCGTTTCTCAAGGTCACTTCCGATCGCCTTTCCGTTCAGGCAGAGGGTGTTCGAGTTTCGAAGGAGGTTTGTGCCTGGGTGAAAAGCCCCTGGGGTGCCGATCCCGAGTACCTGGGGAGTTTCTCCAACGTGAGAAGAGAGCTGTTCAACGAGAAGGGCGATTCTTGAAAGAATATGCTCGTAGCCGTTCTCCTGTTCGGTCTCTAGTCGGAGGCGGGCACGAACGGAATGAGCGCTGGGAGAATCAAGAACGACTCCCTCAATCTTTGTCCCGCCGAGGTCTATACCCCAGAGCATAACGCTACGAGTGCTCCCGAAGTTGGCGAGCTATGACTCCTCGTTGAATCTGGTTTGCGCCTTCTACAATCTGAAGCATCTTCGCATCCCGCATAAGTCTCTCTACCGGATATTCTCGTACATAGCCGGCTCCTCCAAAGAGTTGAACGGCGTCTGTGGTAATTTTCATAGCTGCATCCGTCGCTTTGCACTTCGCGATGGAGGGATAGAGGCGGTTTTTCGGGTCGGACGGGTTTGTTTCGAGGAGGTGGGCGGCGCGCCACGTCAACATGCGAGAGGCTTCGAGTTCAATCTTCATATCAGCAAGCATGAACTGAAGTCCTTGGAACTCGATCAAGCTCTGGCCAAACTGCTTCCGCTCAGTAAGGTGCGCGACAGCCAAGTCGAGCGCTTCGCGCGCGAGACCAACTGCACACGAAGCGATACTGATTCTTCCTCCTGCAAGTCCGCCGAGCGCTATTCGGTAACCCTGACCCTCTTGACCCACAAGGCGATCAGCCGGAAGGCGGAGATCGTCGAATTGGAGTGTTGAGATTGGAGAGAGTTCACACCCCATTTTCTTTTCCGGACTTCCCCAAGAGAGCCCTCTGTCTCCTTTATCCACGATAAAGGCAGAGATTCCCTCTTTCCCAAGAGCAGGATCGGTTTTAGCGAAGACAAGATAGAGATCGGCGAAACCACCACTTGTGATCCAGCATTTGTCTCCATTCAAGATGTAATCACTTCCATCTTTTCGGGCCACAGTTTTCAGACCAGCGGCATCAGAGCCTGCAGAAGCCTCTGTAAGTGCAAATGCACCGAGCCACTCTCCGCGTGCGAGCTTAGGGAGATAAAGCTGTTTCTGAGTGTCGTTCGCAAACTTTTCGATCAATCCAGAAACCATCGAATGAACAGAGAGAAAGATCGCGGGCCCGAGATTAACAGCCGCGATCTCCTCTATTGCAGCTGACGCCAATGTCGGAGAGAGGCGGGCTCCCCCGTGCCGTTCGTCAACGCTCATTCCCGAGAGCCCCGCTGCGGAAAATTTTTGAAAGAGTTCTCGCGGGAATTTTTCAGAGTTTTCTTGCGCAAGGTAGGCCGGAATGCAGTCTCGAGCGAGCCGACGGAGCGAATCTCTAATCGCAGCGTGCTCTTCGCCTTCTAATTCAAACATAGTTTCAGCTCCATAGTGGCACTGTGTACAACGTAGTTAAGGGTCTTAACCGAATAGAACAGCAAAGGAAAGCACTCCGTAGAGTCCCCTATAAAACGGCACTTAAACAAGGTTTTGTAGCAGATAAGAACTTTTTAGACCTTGACGAAATTCAGCCGTAATGTGAGCTATAGCATAACTTTTCAGGGAATTTCGACGGCTTCAAGGATTCTTGAATGCAGTTGTCTGGAACTGATCAGGAGATTACTTGGAAAGGGGATGTGTGGATTCCGAGTAAGGATCCGTTTTGAGAAGAGACAGTCGGTGTGGTTTGCCGAATGGTTTTTTCTCTGAAGGTCCTACCGGGTTCATGATCGTGAAACGGAGTCCACTTGGTTTCCGTTTTACTTAAACTAATAACGGAGGCGTGAAGGCTCATGCGTAAATTATCAGTTGTAGCAGCGCTCCTTCTTCTTCTACCTGCTGTTTCTCAAGCAAAAACTCTTGAGGATCTTCTCGTAGAGAAAGGGCTCATCACCAAAGGTGAGG
>JAGRAO010000279.1 GCA_020434565.1 Bdellovibrionales bacterium | reverse complement strand
TGGTGACCCGGGACTGTGATTCTGGAATCGAGTTCGTACTGGAGTTTTTCCCAAATTCCATACCCCCACGGTTTGATCACCATACAACCTCGGACGGATGAGTTCTCCGCCATATCAGCTGCTTTAATTACCTGTTGATACCATTCTGGGTAGTCCTCTCCCCGCGTAGGAGAAATTGCGTTCTTGTTTGCTTGGGCCATTTTTTTCTATAAAAATTGAGTTATTTCAGAAGAGTAGCAATCTCCCACATAGTACCGCTCGCTTCAAGAGGAGAGCCAAAGAGGAATCTGCTCTCGTTTCGGTATCAAAGAAGCCGTATACTACTCGTAAGGTTAAAAACGTTAATTTTTTTAGAGCGTTATATGAATGCGTTTAAACTCTTAGAAGAGATCCGAGCGAAGCAACGAAAGACCACTTGCTGCGGCCTTCCGAATCAGACAGTTCAACAGTTCCTCCAGTCCGACCCACTCCTGAGCAAAGCCATAGAACATGCTCATTCAAGATTGCAGGTGCTCGAAAAAGAATTCCCTGAACTCCTCGCTCTCTCAGAAGACGCGCTGCTCCAACGACTCCCAGAGGGATTCCTAAATTTTTATCCAGCGGACACACAGAGCCCGTATGTGCCACTCGGTGCGAAAGGCCCATGGATAATCTCGCTGGCCGGAGGTGTGATTTACGATACAGGCGGATACGGAATGCTCGGTCACGGACACGATCCTGAATCAGTTCGAAATGTGTTGAGCGGTCCTCAGATCATGGCAAACATCATGACGCCAAGTTTTAGTCAGTATCGCTTCACAAAAAAGATCCGCTCGCAGATAGGGCATCTTAGGAACAAGCCTGGTTGTCCATATGAGAAGTTTATCTGCATGAATAGTGGCTCTGAGGGGATGGGAGTTGCTCTCCGAATTACTGATGCCATTGCAAAAAAGATGACTGATCCGAAAGGTCGCTTTGAAGGATGCACGATAAAACTTGGAAGCCTGAGTGGTTCCTTTCACGGGAGGACGACCCGGCCAGCTCGAATATCCGATTCGAGCCGCAAGAAGTATCTCGAACTCGCATCGTATCGCAATTCAACCGAGCACTTTACAGTATCGCCCAACGATGTATCCCACTTGCGCCAGACCTTTGAACAGCTCTTACGTGACGGGAACTACATCGAAGTCTTTGCAATCGAACCAGTTATGGGCGAAGGAAACCCAGGCTGCGCGGTTACCCGTGAATTCTATGATGAAGCTCGCAGACTCACGAGAGAAGCTGGGGCAATCTTTATTGTGGATTCTATTCAAGCCGGATTGCGCACCCACGGAGTGCTCTCAATTGTTGACTACCCAGGATTTCGCGACTGTGAACCACCTGACATCGAAGTCTTTTCGAAAGCCCTTAACGCGGGCCAATATCCACTGTCGGTGATTGCACTACGGGAGGAAATCGCAAAAGGGTACGTTATCGGAACGTATGGCAATACGATGACGGCAAATCCCCGCGCACTGGATGTCGCCTGCAAGGTACTTGACGAATGTTCTCCTGAACTCGCCGCAAACATAGAAGCGCGAGGAAATGAATTCGTTGAAAAGCTCTCTCTCCTTCAGACAGAGCTCAACGGAATCATCACAAAGGTCCAAGGGACCGGGCTTCTTGTCTCAGCTGAACTCCGTGACGATATCCGGGTTGTGGGGTTTGATGCTGCCGAACAAAAGCTTCGAAAGAGAGGGATAAACGTTATCCATGGGGGTGCCAATTGTCTCCGATTCACCCCGTGGTTTCAGATGCGATCGAGCGAGATAAGCCTTATTTGTTCTATGATTAAGGAAGTGCTCTTGGAGATGACGGGTCAGTCCCAAGCAAAGGTTTGTAGCGAGAAATCAAGCTCCGGTGGTGCTTCTCGCCCAGAGACAACATCTCCGATCCATTAGAGATGTATTCAGAAGGACTCTTGGTTCGACTCTCGCTTGGTTAGTGCGGTATTCCCTGTGGCTCGTTCAAGGGCTTCGACGTTGAGGATCCCAAACGCTCCCGGCACCTCCGGAGTTCGTCCTTCCTCTATTGCCATCAGGAAGTCTTCTATTTCTCCCTGATACGGATCTTTCGAATCGTAAACCAGTTCTTTCCCGTTAATTCTCACCGAACCAGAAGCATCCGTTGCGAGCGCCCCATCACACCTTGCGATTCCGTTTTCTCCATAAAATTCAAGTCGAGAAGGAGCATCGTAGAGCACCGAAGTAGTGACGCTTGCGACAGCACCAGAGGCGAACCCAAGGTTGAGCGATGCTACTTCATCATGCGGGCTTTTAAATTTAGGTGAAGTTATTATTGAATTCGCCTCGAGTATCGGGTTTTGAGCAGCATCAAGATTCCATAAAATTTGATCGATACAGTGCGTTCCTACTCCGGCAAGTCCCCACCATCGACCAAGCGACTCGTGCGCTCTCCAATTCGAACTATCTTGAGCACGCCAACTCCACATCGCTCTCGCGTGATAAATGGTCCCAAGCTCTCCCTCCTGAATCCGTCGATGAAGTTGACGCAATCCATCGTGAAATCGCAAGTGATAGGCTACGCCCAACGAAACTCCACTCTCTTTGCACGCCTGAGCCATCTCGTTTGCATCAGAGACCGAGGTCGCAAAGGGCTTTTCACACAAGACATGCTTTCCAGCTGCCGCACACGCCAGCACGTGCTCTTTGTGGAGTTTATCAGGAGAGGCCACGATAACAGCATCGAGCCCCTCATCGCTGAGGAACTCATCGAGATGGCTAAAACCAATGCGGTGACCCTGAGCACCAAACTCCTTACCGCACTCTTCCGCAGAAGATTGCTCTCGACTGAGCACACTCCACAGTACTCCCTTTTTGCACCGGGCAAGTGCTGGCAACAACTTCTTTCTCGCTATACCCTTTGAACCGATCATCCCTATTCGAATAGTCATGGCACAAACTCCTGAAAAGCCTCCCCAGAGAACTAGCATAGAATTTCAATTATTTAAAAAACCTCTCCTGTCTTATGCAGAAGGAGCCGATAAAACATAAGCAGAAAGAAAGCCTACTTTACGAAAAACTCGCAGAACGGTGAAAATTTCAGGAATTCTCCCTCAACAGGCGCTCCAAGCGCTTCAGCAGGAACAGGTGCGACAGAGCCGAACCAAGGCTGGCGTCGACTCATTGGCCAATGGTGCCGGCGCCTCCAAGCAATCACTCCTGCTATCAAAGGTTGAAAAGCATTTGGACGACGTATCAAAGGGGAAAGGAAATCTTTCTCAAGACACAGGCAAAGCTATTCAGAGCAAAAAAGGGGAAACAGGCGACCTGCTCTCACGACTTAGCCCGGCGGATTTTAAAACCTACAATTCTGTGCTCTCAGCACTTTCGTATCAGACACGTGCCCGCTTTATTGTTGGGGTTGAAGAAAGCGTTAAGACAGCTCAGAAGCTCTCGCGGCTGGTGTAAGACACCTGCTCCGTTACTTTAGACTTGGTGTTCCAATTCAGCGAGCGGACGAAGCTCAAGCGAAAGAAGCGCTTTTAATTTTTCAAATGTGGCGTCAAAGCTCTTCTCGTCGGTAATCCTGAGCCCCCGAACGAACTCTTCGTGTCCCTTCATCCCAAGATCGACTAAACCACCGAAAAAAAGTTTGCATGAGATCGCCTCCGGTGACAGCTCCTGACCGGGCATTCGATCGAAGCAAGACTTCATCATGTCTTTGTGAACCAACACATCGAGTACAGCGATATTCGCGAGATCAAAGCGCCTGTTGTTTCGGTGGATCTCAAGTTCCCGAAGGAGACCCTCAAGCGTGCTCCCGAATTGAAGCCCTCCACATGCAATCATGACGCGCATTTCAACTTGACTGTCGGGTGCTGACGAGAGGGTTTCTCTCAACAGTCCCTTCGGAGAGGAAATAAGTTCAAATACTCGAAGCGGTCGATCGAGATCCTCATTTCCGATCCCGCGAGAATCCCCGAGAGCATTGTATTTTGCGTTTGCAATACACGCCTCACGAAGTCGCCGGTACCCAAACTGTTCTTGATAGTCTTCGAGCGATAAATCCGATGCGAGAATTGCGTCACCGAGCGCCGCCCAAAGAGGATGATTGCTAAAGTCCCTCCCTCTCGCCATTGAGTACATGATCACGGCATCATTCCGACTGAAATCAGGATCAATATAGACTTTTGCTCCCAGAGTCAGGGCAGGACATTCACTCGGAGTGTGGTGAAGTCTCAG
>JAGRAO010000027.1:10429-22162 GCA_020434565.1 Bdellovibrionales bacterium | reverse complement strand
TAGAGGAGAACGTCCTCTCGCGAAAACAAGTTCGGTGAGCTTTTAAAACCAATCACTCCGTTTGCGGCAGCTGGGAGTCGAACACTTCCCCCCAAGTCCGTACCAAAGGCCCCGATAACGAGTCCACTTGCTGCAAGAACGCCACTTCCAGACGAGGATCCGAGCGCAGCCTTGCCAGCTCGGGAAGGAGGTTGGAGGACTGCACCGTGATATTTATTTTCACCACTTGCAGAGAGACACAGTGGATCAAGGTTCGTGAGTGCAACCAGCTCACCGCCTTCCGAAATGAGCTTCTCAATTAATGGAGCCGTTTTCGGACCCGCTTGCTTTGCTGGGGGAGAAACGCCCCACGAGGATTCAAGGCCCGAGAGCGAAAAACAATCCTTTGCGGCGAAAGGAGAGGTTGGCTCAGGCGAGTCGTCAGCTACCAAAATCTTTCGACAGCAGTTTGTCTCGCTCTGGAGCGCTTTCAGCCGTTGTGCATAATTCACCTGCAGTCTCCGTCTGTTTCGCACAGCCGAGTAAGCATCTTGGGCCACTTCGATGCAAAGCACTACACGAGTGGTAGCTTTTCATAGAGGCCGGCTGCAGCAAAGGTTACCGCGCAGTCAGATTCATAGTCTACTGCTTGATGATATCCGAAGACTTCAGCTTGGTACTGAAGGTTCAACCGATTGTAGATGTCAATGACTGTGTACATCGTCGGGAAGCCGCAGATGCGTCTTGCGTCTCTATCTTCAGCAATGTGAGAAAACATCATCTCTTTATCTTGGAGTACGATTGACTCAAGATATTGTCGATCACGCTCCTCAATGCGTTTCATCGTGTCGGGTGTAAGCGGTTCTTTGTCACCGAAAAATTGTCCAATGTGCGCCATGTCGACCCCAGCGATAATCCCGATCCTCTCTCCGAGAGTAACGCGGTGCTGAATCACTTCGCAGATCGACTCAACAAATCTTTCGTATTTTTCATCCTTTTCGGGCGAAGTGTTTTTTTGAACGTAGTCATAAAAACCTCCTACGAGTATCGGTACATATTTTGCGTCAGGTTTGAGAAGCTGAAGGAACGGGGTCTGAAGCTCAATTGAATGTTCTTGTTTATGGAGCAGCTCGTCTTCGAAAGCACGCTCAATCCCGTATCGTTCGGCAAGATCTTTAACAAAAGCGATATCAGTCGTGAGTTCACCGAGCGGAGTTGCAAAGTGCTTTTTGGTCAAATGAAAGAGGAGCGGGCTGTACTGGTGGGCTGTTCCAAAAACGAGATAGAGCGTGTGGACCTCATTTTTTAGCCCCGCATATGCCTCTCCATACCCCGATGACCCGCGACGAAAATCTATGTGTGGTGACACAAGACCGAGCATCCCGCCTTGGAGTGGATATGCCAGTGATTGCCCCTTCTGGAGTATCTTCCCGAGCTCCTCGATCAGCGAAGTTGAGATAGAGCTATAGCCGAGCCCGGCAAGTGCAGGCTCTCTTCTTTCAAGCGCAGCAAACTGCTTTCGCACCTTTTTGCTCTCTTGCTCAAAACGGGGGCTCTCCAGAAAAAGGTTTTCATCGAGAACCTTGGCCAGTTCGGCGATAATTTCAAACGAAGCCCCGGCCGAACGGAACTGCTCTGCAATCTCAGCAATCGTTTTTGAGCCATCAAAGACAGAAAGAATCGGGGCTACGACCCCGTTCAATACCAGCGGTTTTTTAGAGTATCCGAGTGGACACCGAAAAACGAGAATTGGCTTCCCCTCATGTTGATGTTGATTGACCTCAATCGGCCACCTAATCTTTGGGCGAAACTCGCTCTCCATTAAACAACCGCCTCAAACATTCCCTTCAATGCCACATACTTTTTATTCTAACGGACCAAATCCCTCTAGACCAGCAGTGGTTCATTGGGAGAATGTCCTTGTCCTTGTCCTTGTCCTTGTCCTTGTCCTTGTCCTTGTCCTTGTCCTTGTCCTTGTCCTTGTCCTTGCTCAACTCCCGCTCCTCGTCCTGCTCCAAAAGAATTCCGTAGTCAACAAACGGTACTGGCTCGGAACTCAGTTCTGAAGTCAGACTCTAAGCCCGATTCCTGAACTCTGACCACCGAGAATGGATCGCGGATGAGGAGCAGGAAATAGGACTGGAGCAGGAATAGGACAAGGAGCAAGAGCAGGACGAGGAATAGGATAAATAAGGAATAGAGGAGGAAGAGATCTATTTCCCAATACAAAATTTCGAAAAGATTCTTCCGAGAATGTCTTCCGTAAACGTCTTTCCCACCATCTCCTCGAGCGCGGTGAGGGCGCCACGAATTTCAAGCGCGATGATCTCAAGCGGAAGGCCTTGTTCAATTGCCTCACGCGCACGAACAATAGATTGGGCTGCGTGATCGAGGCAGCCTCTATGTCTTTCATTTGTGAGGATCTCCGAAGCTTCCGAATTGTTTCGATTATGCCGTTGGACCTCTTCCACGAGAGCGGTACGGAGTGAGTCCATTCCGTTTCCGGTAAGAGCAGAAACATAAAAATTCTGTGGACAGATCGAACTGTCACAGAAAATGGTCCCTATTGCTTCTGGATGAAGATCGATCTTGTTTGTGACCATCCAGATCTGAGCTGCTGATCCGTGCAGTTCATGGAGAAGTTCTGACCAAGAAGAGTCTGTCGAGCCGGCGTCAACAACGAGAAGAACAAGGTCAGCCCACGGTATCCGTTCTCGCGCCAGTTCAACTCCGATTTTTTCGACTTCATCTTCTGTGTCTCGAATTCCAGCAGAATCACAAAAAACATACCGGAGGCCGTCGATAATTGCTGGTTCCTCAATAACATCGCGAGTCGTTCCTGAAACTGTGCTCACGATCGCGCGCTTTTTTCCCAAGAGGGCGTTCAAAAGAGAGGACTTTCCAGCATTTGGAGCGCCGCACAGGAGAACTCGAAAGCCCTCCTTTATGACTGCTCCGTACTCATAGGAACGAATGAGGGGTGAGATTCGCGCATGAACTGTTTCGAGTGCCGCAAGGATCTTGTCCACCGATTCTGGTTGAATATCTTCCTCGGGGAAATCTATATGCGCTTCGATCTCAGCGAGTGAATCTCGCAACGGTTCTCCGAGCCCCTCGAGGGTCGAGCTCAAACGGCCATGAAGCTGTTCGTTTGCAATCTTGAGCGCTCGCTCACTTGTAGCAGAAATAAAATCGGTTATCGCTTCAGCCTGGATCAGATCGAGCTTTCCATTGAGAAAGGCACGTTTTGTAAACTCTCCAGGTTCTGCCGGGACGACGCCAAAGGCAAACAAAACCCTGAGGAGTTTCTGAGCGAGAAGGGGACTTCCGTGTATGTGAAACTCTGCAACATCTTCGCCAGTAAAGCTCTTTGGGCCCGGCATATAGACTGCCATTCCACGATCGAGAGTTTCTTTTCCATCTCGCTGAAGTAAGTCTCCAAGGATGAGCTTGCGTGGAGATTCGACGGGATTCTCCTTCGCTCGAAAAACCCCTCGAAGAACTCGCTTGACCTCTGGTCCACTGATTCGAAGCACGGCAATTCCGGCTGGGACCGGAGCAGTCGCAAGAGCAGCAATAGTGGTCGTTTCACGAGTTGATGACATTTGATGAACAATATTACGGGGGATGAGATCGCGCAAAGCTGTAACGACAGCCTTTCCCATCCCGGCAAGCCGAGCCGACTCTACAGCAGAGTGAGAACGTATCCAAAAGAAAAGATAGCGATACTCGCAATTGCCGTAGCTCTTCCCGGGTGAGCGTACTTATCACTTCGGAGGTATACCTGCTGGACAATAGAGATAAGGTTATTTACGAGCCAGTAAAGGACAAGTCCTGATGGGAACGGAAAGACGATAAACATGCCGGTAAAGATAACCGGCATCATAAGCATGACTTTTCGCTGTTGGGGATCCATCGCTGTTGGGGTGAGGTATTGCTGTAAGAACATGCTGATTCCCATGAGGAGCAGCATCACCGGCACCCCGACACCGAAAACGTGGAGCCCTTCAGGGGCGGAGAGGTCGTTAATCCAAAGCGCGAACTCAGCGTGGCGAAGTTCGGTTGCGTACTGCAGCGCGTTGTAGAGGCCGAGAAAAACAGGCAACTGAATGAGCATCGGGAGACACCCTCCCATAGGATTTACCCCACGCTTCTTGTAGAGGGTGAGCATCTCTTTATTGAGTTCAGTTGGATCTTTAATTCTCTCTCTGAGGGCTTTGATTTCAGGTTGGAGATCCTGCATCGCCTTCATCGACTTAAAGCTCACCTTTGTCAGCGGAAGAAACAGCGACTTAATAAAGAGGGTGAGCAATATAATCGAGAGCCCGTAGTTCCCGAGAAATCCGTAAAACACGTTCATCAACATTAAGAGAGGATGAGCGAGAAAGGAGAAAATACCGAGGTTTACACTTCGGTGAAGCGAGAATCCGATGGCTTTGAGTCCGTTGTACTCTTTTGGACCGATAAAAACCTTAAAAGAACCGGTAGTCGGCTTTCCGGCGAGAGCGGAGGTGTAGACGTCTTTTCGCTTCGTTAAGATCGCTCCTGCACTTCCCTGCGGATCGATTAAGCTCGCCATGAAGTACTTATCTCCGAGCGAGACCCAATGCGCTTGAAACCGCTTTATCTCCTGCTCTTCAAGGCGCGAAAGCTGCAGATTTTCAACGTCGTCATCGCTGTCGAGCACGACAAAAGAGAGCGGATCGTATGAACTCTTCACGACTTCATCAGGAATCTGGCCCGTCCAAACGAGCTGTACAGGTGAGGCGTCATTTGAAGGCTTGCTTAAGAGAACTTCGACATCAAAGAGATAGCTTCCCGGAACGAATTGGTAGATCTTCTTGATGGTTGTGCCGTCCGGCAGTGTTGCCTCAAACGGAATCCGAAGGGTTTGGCCAGGCTGAACCGTGAGCGCGTTTTCGTTGAGATTGTCATCCGCCAAGTGGTACGGCAGAGAGTAGTCAGCAAAATTTCCAACTTGAAGGGAAAGGGGGAGCGGGATTCGATCGGCAGGATAGATCATGTCGAGCGGCTCTTTTGAATCTCGCTCCTTACTGTACTGTTTGAGCCGAAATGAGAGCAGGCCAGCGCCGAGGGCGGGGATCTCTGCCCGATAGAGCGGGCTTTCAACGGTAAAGACCTTTCCGCCTCGGTAGTCACTGATTGTTGGAATATGAGAAGGGAGAGTCGCGAGTTCGCGTTGGGTACTCCCCTGAGGGTTTACAGCTTCTTTTTCGCCCTCAATCTGGGCCGTTGAGGCGGGAAGCGATGTATCACTCGGCACTATCGGTTGTGAAATGTCTGTCGCGCTCGTTTGCGCAGGAGGGAGAGACCAGCCCTCGCTGTTTTTCTCAATGCTCTGCTGAGGAACTTGTTGCTGTTGCTGAATTTGCTGAGCTTGTTGAGGCACCTGCTTCGGCTTTAGAACAAGTTCAGAATAGATCACGATAACGATAAAGGAGAGAAACACCGCAATCTGGGCTTTTCGATCCTCAAACATTCCACCTGGAGAGTTGTTCACTATTTCTCTTCTCCCAATTCGAAAGTTCCTTTCGCTTTGCAACAGGTCCCTTCACAACACGCTGAGCCAAAGAGCGACCGGTTAAGGTGAGGTACTGGATCGAATCCACCCTCACAAAGCGGTTGGCATCGGAGGAGTCGCCAAAGGGTGAGCGCCCCTCCCCGCACAATACCGTAACGTGCAATAGCTTCTTTTGCATAACTCGAACATGTCGGATGAAATCGGCACCGTGAACCCAAGAGAGGTGAAAGGAGCTTTTGATATCCGTTTATGCAACCGACGAAAATTTGTCGCATCACCATGATGTAATCTTTCATGAGGAACTGTTCTTCTTGAGAAACCCGTGATGTGAAAGGGTCCCGAGAAGTTGTCGCCGAGTTTCCAAAAAGCTTAAGCTGGGAGCATCTTTACGTGCAATAACGAGGATGTCAAAGCCAGCTGGGAGGGATTTTTGGTGGTTACGGAAGAGCTCCCGAATGAGGCGTTTAACCCTGTTTCGTGCCACGGCTCGTTTGTCCACTCGAGTGCTGACAGTAATTGCGAGCCGGAAATGCTCGAGCTGATTTTTCTCAAGAATGATGATGAAGTGCTTTGAGTGGAGTTTCCGACCAGAGTGTTGAAGTCGGACGATCTCGCGCCGAGTCCGAATGTGTTTGTGCTTCTCAAAGCAGTTTGATGACATTGGTTGTTCTTGTGCCATGAGTGCTGAGGTTCAATTCCTCATTCTCTTGTACTCTCCAGCAAGACTACGCTTGAATTTCCCGAAGAGCACGCCTAGAGAGCAGCCAGCGCCAGCACTCCGAGAATAGGTACGCAGAAAAACTTTTGTAGAATGGTCTTCCGAAAGAGACTGAACGGAAATTGCCTCGTTACCGGTAATGACCTTTTCGAGGGCTGGTAACAGAGATGCGGTGGCGTCCCTTGGCACGACGAGCGTTTAATACTTTGCGTCCACCTTTTGTTGCCATGCGTGAGCGAAATCCGTGTGTCGTCTGTCGACTCTTTTTTCCCGGTTGGTACGTGCGTTTCATGGTTCGTTCTTGTATCTACTATTCGTTCTCTTCGTCTTAGCTCTACGCTTGTGCCGCCCCACAGGTGCCTCAGTAAAGATGGCGCTTCCTCGAGGAGCCTTCTTGCCGGTAATCGAGAACTTTCACGTCTCGGAGTCGAATTGTTCCTGAGTTACACTCTTCCTTCGACTGCGCTTCCGGTAAGCGTTGCAAGGCCCCGTATATTCAGGGATCTCTGGCGAAATAGCAACTCAGGCCCAGCCTGTGAGGTCTACATGCATCTATCTGAATTCATGAGATAATTCTGCACGTAGTCATTCACCCCCTGCTCGAGTTGGTGGCTTGGTAGGGGAGCCCCTGTATTTTTAAGTTTTTCCATCGGAGCCTCTGTAAAGTACTGATATTGGCGAATCAGGTTATCGGGCATCTCTATGTAGGAGATCGAAGGCTTTTTCCCGAGTGCAGCGAAGACACTCTTTGCGAGATCGTTCCAAGAGCGGGCACCGCCAGTTCCTAAATTAAAAATACCGTTTGTTTGCGAATTGTTGAGAAACCACCACATCACTTCGCAGCAATCTTTCACGTAGATGAAGTCACGTTTTTGCTCTCCATCTGCGTAGTCCTCTCGATACGAACGGAAGAGTCCGATTGATCCCTCTTTCTGAGCTTGGTGAAACGCTTGATAGACCACGCTCTTCATCGAACCTTTGTGATATTCGTTTGGACCGTAAACATTAAAAAATCTCAAACCCACAACCTGATTCTGATAGTCGTTCTGAATGACCCACTGATCAAAGAGTTGTTTTGAGTACCCGTACCTATTCAGTGGCCTGTAATCGAACACACGCGAATCATCGTCGAGAAAGCCAGCACTTCCATCTCCATAAATCGCTCCGCTGCTCGCGTAGATTAACCTCACATTGTTTTCAAGGCAGTATTTCGCAAGCTCCTTCGAGTAGTGGTAGTTGTTCTGCATGAGGTAGTCGCCGTTTTGCTCAGTCGTAGAAGAGCAAGCCCCCATATGAATTATCCCGGTGAGCTGTCCACGAAATCTCCCGGAAAGAAGATGGCTCAGAAAATCGTCTTTATGAAAATAGTCGGCATAACGCTTCCCGATCAGATTGCGCCACTTTGAAGACTCTTTGAGTTCATCAACGATATAGATCTCGTCAAGTTCGTGTTCATTTAAAGTAGCGACAAAAGCGCTTCCGATGAACCCTGCTCCTCCAGTAACAACATACATTGAGATCTCTCCTGCGATTGAATAAGCGAGCGTCTCTTCTCCCCAGTGATTCAGAGTGGCGAACGCGTCAAAAGCATATCACGGTGAGAGCAGATGAGAAGTTCTAGGTCTCGAAATCCGGGTTGAGGGATGATTATCTCTCTTGTCCTTGTCCTTGTCCTTTCTCAACTCCTGCTCCTTATCCTTGTCCTATTCCTGCTCCTCGTCCTCATCCTGCTCCAAATAAATCAGCAGTCAGCTAACGGCAGATCGGCTCTCTGCAACCGCTTTCAGTATCCTGCCGCTGCACCTGACTACTGCCCAAAGTTTTTAGCAGTTCTGGCACTGCAGTCGGGTCTGGAGTCTGAATTCAGATCCGACTCCTGAAATCCGGCCACTGGGAACGGATCACAGAAGAAGAGCAGGAAGAGGAGCAGGAATAGGACAAGGATGAGGAGCAGGAAATCGGGACCAGGACCAAGAGCAGGAGGAGGAATAGGACGAAGAAAAAGGAGTAAGAGGTAAAGAATAAAGAAGACAGAAACGAGTTGAACTACTCACTCACCCCAAGTGCTGGCCGAACGGCAAGCCCCAGTCTTCGTGCATCGCTGCTTATATGGGCAGAGCGAGGGGTAGAAATGGTAGTAATTTCCACAGCGAGTTTTTTGCCAAAAGATTCAGGGATTGAAATTCGCTTCCAATCGCCTGGTTGATCGAGCGTGATCTCGAGTGCTGTTCCTGCCTCTCCCGAGATGTGAACCTGTTGATGAGGCCACGGGCTCATCACCTCAAGAGCTGAAAGGTCATCTCGAATCATCACCGTGCTCCGGCGAGCACTGAGCCAACAGTGAGATCTCTCTGCGAGAGAGGGATCGTTTGGAGTTTCGCAAACCCTGTCCTTCGGTTCCCCAAAAACGATATCGGGGCTTGGAGCAGCTGCATCTCCTTTACCGAGTTGAGCAAATGCAACAGGAGGTTGGACAAATCGAAATACCGAGATAGCTGGACTCTGAACAATACGCTGTAGTTCAGCTGACCCTTCAAAGCGTTTGACTCGTTCAAAAGCTGGGTCGTTCTCAAACTGTTCAGCGAGAAAATCTGAAACAACTATTTGATCGTATCCCTGTTGGTAGAGCGAAAGAGCGCTCTTTTTTTCGATATCTAAGGTATCAGCCCATAGTGTTCGTTTGTCAGCAAGAGCTACCTGAAGCTCTCCGTCAAGAGCTGTCTCCCAGTGCTTTTCTCGTTCTTGCTCGTGAAGCCATCGAACGAGATCATTTCGAGATTCAGGTGGGTTTTTTAGTTCATTCCGAAGAGCAAGCGAGCGGTTCACGGGCTGCACAACGCAGATAACGGCGATAAGTCCGCACACAGTTCCGGCGATAACTCCCCGGCGAAGCGCCCGGTACAACTCTGAAAGGACAAGAGCGGCAAAGATTGGGACAAAGGGAACAAAGACGATCATGTTCCTCGTAAAGTTTGCCCGTTGAAAGACCATCAGAGTGAAAAAGAGTATTGGAAATGCAAATGCGATTATCCGGCGCCAGTTTGGGCGAGTCGCCACTAGGAGCACCCCGAAGAGTGCAACGGCCGCTGTAACGAGGCCCACCCCGTCGGTCGTAAGCCATTCCCAATAGAAAAGTAACTGAGGAAGGCCTGGTGCCGCTTGGTGTCCCTCGTGTCCGCTGACCCCGTAATGCCAAATCTCATAGCCCAACTGATCGAGAAAGAGCGGAAAGGAGGTCAGAATGAAGGGGCTTCCAATAAAAAAGCCAACCGCTGGAGCAAGGAAGGCGAAGAGGATCGACTCGAGTTCAAAGCGAGAGCGGCTCGCACAGAGGAGAATTGGGAGTATCGCAATTGGGAGTGCATTGTACTTGCTTGAAATCGCAAGACCACACGCTATACCCACCCAGAAAAGTCCGCGCAGAGAAAAATTTCGATAAACTCGAAGTGCTCCGTAGACTGCTACAACAACAAAAAAACTCATCACGATATCAACTCCGATCACCGCTGACTGAAGCAGGAGTTCCGGCGAAGCCGCTGTAATGAGAACCGCAAGAATCGAAAGTCCGTGCGCGAGCGAGAGTTCTCGGGCGATGAGATAAACAAAAACCAAAACGCCAAGACTTAAAAAGAGAGAAAATGCTCGATTAAATTTTACAAGCGTTGGATGGGAAGCAGAGAAGGCATATTGAGCGATACCGAAACGGTCGCTTGTCTGTACCTCTTTGATGGAGCGAATCTCTGAGTTTCGCACTGACCAGAGAAATCCAGCAGCAACAATTGGCATCCGCAAGTAAAAATGAAGAGAAGGCTTATGAAAGTAGTGAGGATCCCACTCCCCTTTCTGTACCATCCGAACCACGCGGTTAAAATGGTGTGCCTCGTCTTCGCCGTAAAAATATGGGAGTCCGTAACTGACGCTCGGTCCCCGCAGCCACAGGGCAAAACCGATTGTCGCAAGCAATAAGAGAAGTGCTGCCCACGTCCCGAAACTGCTCTTCTGTGTTTGCTCACTTCCCATATGAGGAGGAATGTAGCAGGTTCTCTCTCGCCGTCACAGCATGAGAAGGCGAATAGGGCTTATGTTTCTGATTTATCGATGATTGCTGCTCCGATACTGTCGCCCCATACGTTCAGTGCTGTCCTTACCATGTCGAGCGCCCGATCAACTACGACAACGAGTTTTACCCCGTCGGCTGGCAATCCAACAGAATGAAGAACAAGAACCATCATAACGAGTCCCGCTCCGGGTATTCCGGCTGCGCCAACTGCAGAGAAAGTGGCGGTGAGAAATACGGTGACCTGCTGCATAAATGTCAATTCGACTCCGAGCATATTTGCTATGAACACTACGGCGATAGCTTCGTAGATCGCTGTCCCGTCCATGTTGACGGTAGCGCCGAGTGGGGCCACAAAACTTGCTACCCGATTTGAAATCTGAGCGCGGTGTTCAAGAGAATCAATCGTAATCGGAAGAGTTGCGGCTGAGGATGCTGTCGAAAAAGCTGTCGCTAAGGCTGGGAGCATCGCCTGTGCGAAGCGAAGAGGGCGAACACCGAAGAGGCGGGCGAGAAGTGGGAGAGTCACGATTCCGTGAAAGAAGAGACCGAAGAGTACCGTGCCGGTGTACGTTACAAGTGACTCTCCGAGCGCTTCGAGTTTTCCCTCAAGGAGAAATGAACCAACGAGACTCGCAATCAGGGAAAAGAATCCAATTGGCGCAAGCAACAGTGTCTTTTCGACCATCCAGATGACAGTCTCAAAGAGAAGTTGCGCTCCTGCTCGAAACGGAGCGGTTTTTTCTGAAGGAAATTGAAGAACTCCTACCGCAAAGAAAACCGAAAGAAAGATAAGGCCAAGCACGTTTCCGTCAGCTGCTGCCCCGACCACATTTTTCGGGATTATATTTCGTAAGACATCCGCAAGAGTCCCTTGAGTGTGAAGCGCGCTTTCTCCCGATGAAGCTGTGAGCGCTTTTACTGCTTCATGAGTCGCTGGATCGTTTGTTACCCCGGGTTGTGTGAAATGAACGAGGATAAGACCCGTCAGCACTGCCAGAGCGGTGGTTGCCGAGTAAAAAACGACTGCCTTGAAACCTAATCGAGCCAGAGACGAAGAATCTTTCAAATTAAAAATCCCACTCAGCATCGAAAGTACGATCACTGGAACCACGAGGACTGTGAGCAGGCGAATAAAGAGCTCTCCGACAATTCCCGTTGAAAGCGAGAGCTCCGGAAAGAGAATTCCGAATCCTGCTCCGAGGATCATGCCGCAGAACATGAAGGTATTGAGATAGGTGGTATAGATGCGAGGCATAGCGTAAATCCCGATAGCTCAATCACTCTGCTCAATGTTGCATATCCTCCCGACGAGGCCGAGGAAAAAAAATTTTTTGAAAGGATGAGCATTCCAGGCCCAGAGGAATTAAGATTGAGGTTTCCTGCTCTTGGTCCTCGTCCTCGCTCAATTCCTGCGCCTCAATCCTTGTCCTCGTC
>JAGRAO010000027.1:0-10331 GCA_020434565.1 Bdellovibrionales bacterium | reverse complement strand
CGCCTCAATCCTTGTCCTCGTCTTGCTCCAAAAAATTCCGCAATCAGCCAACGGCTCTGGGACTGGAATCGGGTCTGGAGTTTGAATTCAGATCCGACTTCTGAAATCTGGCCACTGAGAACGGATCGTAGAAGAAGAGCAGGAAAAGGACGAGGACAAGCACAAGGAGTTAGTAAAAGGAGTTAGGACGAGGACTAGGAGCAGGACTAGGACGAGGAGCAGGACGAGGAGCAGGACGAGGAGCAGGACGAGGAGAAGGAAGAAACGCTAATCGTTATACCGACTCCGAAGGAGTCCTGAGGTTCTCAACAAGAGCTGTCCACGTTCAAAAACATCGAGCCATTCCGAGAGCTCAAGTGCGAGTTCTGCTTCAGCTGGACCAACGAGCCCCGCATCGCATGCCACCCCAGTCTCTCGAGCAGCTTTGCTTCGATAGTGGCTCAGAGTGCGGTCACCAAAACGTGATACTTCAAAGAAATCTTCTGAGAGAATCACAGCGACTGGAACTCTGCTCGCTCCGTGCACCCGGAGTTCGTTCGCGACTTCGGGATGCTGTTGGTTGTCGATCAGGCGAAGATTTATCTGTGGACATGCTTCGGCGATTCGAGCAATCAGGGGTACTTGACGTACGCAGTCTCCACACCATGTCCCGGAAAGGACAAGCACGTTCATAGTGCGAGTCCACCGGGAAAGCGTTTCCTTCTGAGAGGCAGTCAATCGAGAAGCAGAAAATGCTCGCTCCCACCGCTCTTGCTGAGGTGGTGTGCCGGTTGCGACATACGCCGCGTATTCAAGTCCCGCCTCAAAGGCACTGCGAAAGAGAGCTTGATGAACGTCGAACAGATCCCCTGCCATCGGTCAGATCCCCTATGAAGAAAAAGTTTCGAGCCTATAATCTACTGAGGAGCAGGTTCTTTCTGGCGCGCTCCAAGCTCTGTATTGAGCATCAAGATTCCGTACCCGTTATCTCCAATGAGCCGTAACTTATCGCAGACAGTACCTACTGAAGAGATCTCTTCGACCTGCTCGGTGAGGAACCAATCGAGAAACTGGTATGTGGTGTTGTCTTTCTCGCTGAGTGCTACGCCAGCTATTTCGTTGAGTCTTCGAGCGAGGTTTTCCTCGTGCTTGAGAGCTGTCTCAAACGCATTGAGCACGGAGGAGAAATCACACGGCGGTTTCTTGATTGCTTCGAGTGTCACGTTAGCCCCGAGATCGGTGAGATATTTGTAAATCCGCATAGCGTGCCCTATCTCTTCTTCGGCCTGGAGCTTCATCCAGTGAGCAAAACCGTCGAGGCTCTGTCCCTCCATATATGCCGCCATTGAAAAGTAGACGTATGCAGATTCGAGCTCAAAATTGAGCTGATCGTTCAGTCGTTCTACAAGTGCAGGGCTCAGCATGACTATGTTCTCCGAAAAATCAGTTCTCTTTCCTTTGGCGGCGAAACGAGGACAGTCTTGATAGAGTGTCGTTTCGTTCCCTGAAGCTATTTGTGCTGGCGAGGAGCAAATGAAATAGCTTCTTGCGAATTGTAAGGCTAAAGTGCTTCAAAAGAAAATGCATGGGTGCCTAAAAAAAGTGAAAAGGGGAAAGGGGGATGGATCTGCCTATTCTCACTGAAAGAAACGAAGTATTGCGAACGAAGATCTTTACGCTCGTTGAGGAGTCATATTCGAGAGCAGATCGCGAAGGTACTTTTACCCGCATAAAGATTGAGCATCCCGGAGCAGCCGTGATCCTTCCGCAAAAGAGCGATGGGACTCTGTTACTTGTGTCTCAGTATCGAGCAGCTCTTCAGAGAGTTATTCTCGAATTTCCAGCTGGAACCCTTGAGCCGAAGGAAGATCCTCTCGAATGCGCGAAACGAGAGATCGTCGAAGAGGTCGGATTCGCGGCATCCGAGTGGCGCTCGCTCGGCGAGCTCTTTCCGGCTCCCGGTTTTTGCGATGAAAAGCAGCACCTGTTTTACGCAAGCGCACTCTCTCCTGCAGAAATGAAACTCGATGAAGATGAGATGATCGAAGTAGTCGAGATGTCGGCTGCGGAGGTTGAGACAGCAATCGCTTCAAACCTTATCGTTGATGCAAAATCTGTATCGCTGTTCTTTCGGGCAAAACTGGCGGGGTGTTTCAACTGAGTTCTGCTATGCAGCGGAGCGAAGTCCAACAGAAACGACTGACGCTGAAGAGATTGTCAGAGGGAGATTCAAGAAGTGAGAGCTGCTGCCGTCGGCATACACAACTGAACCAGTAAATAGAGCCTTTCCACTGACCTCACCACCGTGCACTTCTTGAGACTCGGCAAAGATAAATTCACCTTCAAACGCAAGACCGAGTGGGTGAAAAATATCCGGCGACGTAACTTCGGCGAGCTTTACTGATTGTCCAGCATCGAGGAGAAATTGCTGAAGATCGAACATCTGGTCGAGCTCAGCATGAGCTTCAAGCGTTTCGAGTTCACGATCAAACTGTTGCTCAAATTGCCTTGCGTCACCTTCGAGAAATTCATGCGGAGTAAGGAGATGCCTTCGGTTTTCCGTCACGCCTTCGGAGTACTCACTGAGGTGTTCCGCTGGGATTTCGAATCCTGGTGCCAGTTCGATCTCCATCAACCCTTCATTGATTAGCCCTCTATCGAAGTCATTCAGTCTTGCGCCTGAAAGTCCGGCGCGGTCGAGCTTAAACTTAAGATCACTTACGTCGTTGGCTACCTCTAACTGGTCGTCGAGAGTTGGGGCTGAGAGGTCTCGGTTTGATTGTTGAATATCTGCTGCCACGAACCCGAAATCCTTAAAAAACCGCGAGAGAGAAACCGAAGGTGCTAAGGGCTTTCTCCCTATATTCGGTATGCATCTTTAAGATTCAAAGTGTCGTAATTCGGTAGACAAATATTGAGCCCTCCTGTAACCAATTGAAATATCTTGCCTTTACGGTGCCCTCTCGAGACGCGAAAGAACGGAACCGAGTGCTCTTCTGGCTTCCCTTTTCTGTTCGTAACCCTCCCCTAGCCGTTGCTAAGCCAATTTTCCCTGATGTCCCGCATAACTCCAAAGACTGGCGTTCAGTGTTCGGGGCAGTAAGCAGGTGAGTCAGGCAGATTATCCGTTAAAAATTGCAAGCCGCACTCCATCTCTCTTTGAGCGATGCAACCCTTTTGCAGCTCGGCGCGCGCGGAGCAATCCTCCTCAAAATGGGAACGCTGTTCTCGCGTTACCGGATGGCGCACTGAGCGAGACTCCGCAACATCGGACATTTGGATCTTTTTCTTGGCAGCTCCGAGCTTCTCTGGAAGAACTCTCCCGTATCTGTCAGGCAAGTGATCCTAAGGGGGCCCTCCTGAAACTCAGATCATCGGATGATCCATCGAATGTCCTCTCCGGGCTTCGTGTTTTCGGAACGATCCCGGATTCCAAGCGTGGTGTTTTTGGTGAGAGCATCGCATATCTTGCAAAAGAATTTTCAGATGTCGTGCTGTCACTGCGAGAGGTCTTTATCCTCGATACGCTCGGTTCGATCATTCTTCAGAAAGGATCGGTTCCGGTTCGTGGGCTCTCGATATCGAAAGATGGAAAACTTTTTCTTTCACTTGAAGCGCTCTCAGAGAAACAGGAACTCGATTCGCTGCTCTCTCAGATAGCACGAGAGTTTCGAAGTTACCGGGAAGCTCGTTCCACCGCGCCTCAACTCACCTGGACCATGAGTGATAAGCGGCTTGCTCTTCTTCAACACAGTAGACTCTTTGAAGCTAGCCCCAAGGAAGCGCCCGAGGCGGTGGGGAAATATCGAGGGCGACAGATTATCACCCCTGTCGAGCCGATCTTGAACGGCGTTTTCTTCCCGCTCCTGGCCGATCATCCGATCGTTGTCCACACGCCCTGTTCACTCCTTGATGCGCTCGCACTTGAGCTTGAGCGTAGGATAAGTGTCGAACAAACTCCACTGGGCGTGGATCCGGAGTATCTGCTCCTTCAATCACTTTCCAAACTCGTACAACAACAGCTTCACAACCGCTCTTCAAAGGGCGTCCGACTCCTGCACGAGATGAATCGAATCACCAAAGGCGAGGAGGTGAGGCTCGAGACCTATCTCCGAGCGAGCCTCGCTACTCCAGACGTTTGCGCACTTGTTGCTGGGGCTGTTCTTGAAATTCTCAAATCAAACCAAAAGCTCTATCTTCAATCGCAGATCTCATTGCATCATTGTGCGGTGGGACGTGAGAGTCATTCCTGGATCCGTTTTCACGGAAGCCGGTGTGACTACATCGTCGACCCATGGAATGACTATGTTGGAGTTTCGGACGATTATTCAGTAGAGCGATTTCCGTATTCTACTGTTCGAGATGGTGAGGGCGAGAAAATGCCCCGAGCTTTCTAGTAAGAATCGTTTCCCAAAAGCAGAGAAGACCGTGCGAATATCTTTCAGAGCAGTTTTTTGGTTTCTCGTTCGCCTCGTCGTCGGCTCAGCCCTTGTTATCGGAGGGTTCGTTGTCGCCTTCCAAGACGCTTTTATTTTTGTGGGAGCTGGATTTCCAGATCCACTGAAACCCCAAGATATTCGCGAACGAAAACCAGAGCAGATCCCGCCTCATGTGACTCCGTACTGGATAAAGACTGCAGACGGTGAAACGCTCGAAGCATGGCACTATGTTCCCGAGGGAGAGCTTCGCCCTGAATTCGCGCTCCTCTTTCACGGAAATGCCAGCCAAGTCGAATCCGAGTACGGATATCAGAGATGGTTTGGTTCACTCGGAATTCAGAGTGTAAGTTTTAGTTATCGTGGATACGGAAGAAGCACAGGATATCCGTCCGAAGCCGGAGTTTACCGCGATGTCGATGCGGTGTGGGCGTTTGTTCAATCGAATCTCGGTGTTCGGGCGGACAATGCGATAGCCTACGGAGTGTCTCTCGGCACAGGTCCCGCGAGTTACTTTGCGAAAACGTACCGTCCGAAAGCGTTGATTTTGCTGGCGGCATTCTCTTCAATCGATCAGGTTGTGAGTGAGCGACGAGGCTATTCACTTTTGAAACCATTTCTGTGGACTCACTTTCCGGTTGCGGAAAATATCTCGGAGTTTCGCTCGTGTGTCATCGCTGCTCACGGTGAAAGAGATGAAATAATTCGTTACTCTCACCTCGCGGATATTCGGAAAGCTCAATCCGGAAATCCCGATTTTCATATGATCAGCTCCCCAACAGCCATGCACAACGACCTTTTTGATATCATTCGCCCAGAACTCAAAAAAATACTCTTGGAGTGTCTCGAAAGTTCGCTAGCTAATTCGACTCATGCCGAGTGAGTTCATCACTGTTGATGACAGGAGAAACGCGAGGAGGGTTGAGCGATCGGAGAGCCAATCTGGAACGTAACGGGGAGTTTTGAGCACTCCTGAAAGATAATATGGCTCAAGGAGCGCCATGTCCTCGTGCCGCATTCGCCCGGAGAAGATATAAAAGGGATAGAAGAGTTTTTCTTGGCTAAGAGCTTGTAAGAAAAAGTGGTGAACTTCGAGAAAACCCTTGAGGTACACGAGGTCTTTTGTAAAGCATGTCCCTCCTCGAACATTACCACCGCGAAAGATCCGTTGAGCCGAAAAGAAGCTCTCTTGAGGATCTTGGCCCTGCTTTAAGAAGAATTCGAAAACTTCAATGAAGTCTGCTCCTTTTAGTGCCATGTCAACTGCAACAACGCGCGCACTAATACGAGCAAGGCGGTTTACATCAATTGCGTTTGTAATAAATTCTGCAAAAACAGCGAGGCCTTCCTGCGTACAATTTGTTCGGGGTGAGACCACACCGAGAAATTTCAGAGGTTGGGAGCGACCGTTTGCAAGTGTCAAGGTATGGACAAGGAGCTCATGTTGAATAAGTTGGGAGACATCGTGCCGAGCGAAGCAGGTCTTTGCTCGCACACGGATTCGACTTGCGCCTGCCGATGCCTTTGACGAAATGCTCTCATCGACAACAATTCTGAGATCAACGTCTGGTAGGGTCTTCTTTGCCTCTTCCGTGATCTTTTCAACAACATGTCCGGGGAAGATACAAAAGTCCTGCTCGGGGATAATACTGGCCTTTTCAAATCGTCGTCTTGCTCGGAGAAACTGCCGTGCCGCTTTTACAACTACTGGGCCTGTCGGGTCTATCTCAGCGATGGTTGAACCGAAGAGCTGCTGCGAGAGCCTGCCGAACGGCTTTTTCCCGATTGAGTTCAACATGCGAAAGGCCATGGCGTAGCTCTCAAGCGTTTTTCGAATGAGTGGAGTAAGAGGGTGGTCAACGCGGCGGCTCGAAGCTATGAGTTCTCGAACGGCAGCGAGTTTTAAGCTGACGTCTGGAACGCTCTGATACTCAACTTTGGGAAATGAACGCCTTCCCTTTTCCCAATCTGAGAGGAATTGATCGAGCACCCGCGGCTTCCACGCAAGGTGGGTGAGGAACTCAAAATCTTTTCCAACCTGAAAAGTCGCCTTATCGAGAGCGCGCAGGTCCTTCGGAAAGGGCGATTTCTTGGTTTTCTTATGCAGCAATGAAGGCCTTACGAGTTACTCTTCTCAGAGTAGGCGGAGGCGTCGCTCAACCCGTTTGATCCGAGTTGAGCGCTGGAACCCGCTCCACTCTGAGGATCCGGTTCAACAGCTTTCTTTTTGAGTTTAGTCTTTTGTTTCTTACTCGGCATCATACTTTTTAGCTCAACCTGCTTTCCGAAACAGGTGAGAATATCACCAAGCTGGAGTACTTCAGTCGAACGGGGTGACGGGAGAAGAATACTTCCGCGAGAGATCGAAAGTACCCGTATCTCTTTTTCCGAAAGGTCTGTTGTTGCGATCGGCTGCTTCACATACGGCGATCCCTTTACGATTGGGATATCTGCGATCGCGTATCCTCTACTAAGCGAGAGGCGCTGCTGGATATCGAGGTCTGGAAACTGAATTTCTTCTGCCAGAAAATCAATGATTGCTCCAGCCACATCCACTCCGGTAGCGCCCTCGATCCCCTCGAGACCGGGAGAGGAATTGACCTCAAGCACTTTTGGGCCCTCTTTTGTCTCGAGAAGGTCGACCCCCGCAATTCGAAGACCGATAATGTGAGCGGCAGAAAGCGCTGCACGTTTATAGGCATCCGAAAGCTCGACTGCTTCAGTCGTTCCTCCGAGATGGACATTGCTCCGGAATTCACCCTCCTTTGCTACACGCCGCATCGCAGCGACGACTTTGTCACCGACAACGAAGGCTCGGATATCTTTGCCCTGGCTTTCAGAGACAAAGTGCTGAACGATTACGTCATTTCCAGCCGCCTGGAGCGCAGAGATAATCGCAAGAGCGACACTTTTTCGCTCGGCAAGGATTACTCCTGTCCCTTGAGTCCCTTGGAGCATCTTGATAACGACCGGGACGCCTCCGACTCGCTCAAGAGCGAGTTCTGCTTCGCCCTTCCCCGAAACAAACGATGAAGCCGGAATGCTCACCGATTTGTGTCGCGCGAGAACCTGAAGGCTCCGCAATTTATCTCGGCTCACGGCAAGCCCCTGACTGCTGTTCAAACTAAATGTTCCCATCTCTTCAAATTGGCGAACGATTGCCGCACCGAGATGTTTCGTCGAAGAAGCTATACGCGGAATGATTGCATCAAATTTTTTAAGCGGTTTTCCTTTGTAGAGGAGATCGGGTTTTCCTGGACTAATATCGAGGGAGAAATTTAAACACGTGAGAATTCGTGCTTGATGGCCACGAGCACGACACGCTTCTTTCAATCTATCAGTGCTATAAGAGCTCGGCTTATATGCCAGGATTCCAATTCGCATAGTTCTCTTCTGATTAAAGTGACTCTGAATAAAGCGACGGGTTGAGCAAAAAAGAGGATAGCTGAACACAGCAAGAGACGCCAATGGGGGCGAAAGCTGATTCCTCGGTTCTAAAAGGGGCGAGGAGGAAAAGGAGGAGGAGGGCGAGGATGAGGAGCAGGACTAGGACAAGGAGCAGAGAAAAGAGAGCGCTCGAGTAGCCTAAACTTGTCATTCTGTTACCTTAGCCGTGATGGCGCAGATTTTAAGAGAGATAGAATACAGAGGGCAAAAAGGCTCGGTTCGAATCGTTCCAGAGACGGCAAAGCGGCCCAATGTGGTTTACCTCGATCACCCTCAAGCGAAGGAGATCTTGAATGAGCTCGCCGAGATTCATGATCCTGAGAGCAAGACTTCGGGCGTGGGGGGATTGTTTATCCCAGACCGTAGGGAGATTTTCTCGATAAGCGAACGCAGAGAGCTTGGTGACGTTTCGATCCAACCTCCAGTCCGTGATCTCGAAGACGAACTTGGGATCTCTGATAATAGCATTGTACTCCCCTCTCTTTCCCCGGAGTCGCGGCGTGCTGAAAGACTGCGACATGGATCAGTTCTCGCGCATGAGTTTGAACACTACAAAGGCGGGCATGAGTATCTTGCGTACCGAAGGAGTGCAGAATATCTCAGGCGAAATGGTATGACTCCTCAGCACGGCGAAGATGTGGTCGAGATAGTGAATACTTTAAAAAATTCTGGAATTTATCCGCCAGAAGATGTTTTTGCGGCGGGCCTAGAAGCGCTCTTTTTCGCAAGTGTCCCTGTTTCAGGTTCCATCTCGAGAGACAGGTCATTTCAGTCTAAATCCTTTTGGCGCTCTTTGGGAGCGAGAATATCGAGCTCTTTGAAAAGCGCGTTCCCAGGAATTTTTCGAGGTCAGAAAGAGCAGCAGCCCCCCTGTCTCTTCTCTCTTGATCCAGAAGTCGTGTGGTATGAGTGAAGAGCGAACAGAGCCTGATCGATCCTCTCGACTTTGCACTCTATACTTCTCTCTGCTTGCGCCTGTCCGTGAACTTCTCCCCTCCCTCCAGTTCAAATTAAAGGGGTGTAGTCAAAATTTCTTGGGAAAGCCTCAGAGACTGCGCAGAGTTAACCACTCACCTCGGGTGACTTCTCATGATCCCTGGAACATTCTTCTGAATCAAGCGAGCAATATTTACTTAAGAGCCGAATCAGATCTGCTCGAACGATCGGCTTTATGAGGCAATCATCCATACCAGCGTCGAGGCACCGTTTCCGATCCTCATCAGTAGCCCTTCCTGTAAGAGCGACAATAGGGATGTGGATCTGAAGATCCTTTTCGAATTCGCGAATGCACTTCGTGCTCTCCCAGCCATCCATTGTCGGCATCTGGCAATCCATAAAAACCACGTCGTACTGTGGTTCGCTCTTTTGAGCCGTTACGAGCGATACGGCTGAGTGACCATCGTCCACGGCGGTTACATCGCATCCGGCCTTTTCGAGCATTCGAACAGCGAGTAATCGGTTGATAGGATTGTCTTCGGCGACGAGCACTCGGGGAACTCGCGCTCTCACAGGTTGGGTTGGATGCCTAACCAGGTGCTGCGACCGAAAAGACTTTAGCTCTGAGTCTGAAAGGACCACGACCGGTATTTCGAACCAAAAACAGCTTCCCTCTCCTTCGGAACTCTTTACCCCGATCGTTCCGCCCATGAGTTGAACGAGGTTTTTGCATATTGAGAGCCCGAGTCCGCTCCCTCCGAACTCACG
The DNA here is from genome assembly GCA_020434565.1 of Bdellovibrionales bacterium. Taxonomy (GTDB): domain Bacteria; phylum Bdellovibrionota_C; class UBA2361; order UBA2361; family RFPC01; genus JAGRAO01. The sequence goes on along the minus strand of JAGRAO010000027.1, from coordinate 765 downwards.
GGTGCGAGAACTGTCGACTTGAGAAAACGGCTTAAAAAGCTTCTCTTGACCCTCTTTTGATATTCCGATTCCTGAATCTGTAACCGAAAAAGCGAGTGTGTTTTCACCATTTGGATGTTCATGAACAACCACTTGCAGGGTAACCGTTCCTTTGGATGGAGTGAATTTAACTGCGTTTGAGAGGAGGTTGAGAAGGATCTGGCTGAGCCGAGTCTCATCCGCTCGAATGTGGGTCGGCACAGAATGAGCAATCTCTCTTTGTAAGACGAGCCCTTTCTCTCTTGCTTTTACGCCCGCCATCGCCACAACGCGATCAATGAGTTCCCGAAGCTCCATTGGCGTTGGGACAACCGAGAGCTTTCCGGCAGAGATACGGGAAAAGTCGAGAATATCGTTGACGATTCGAAGGAGATCGTCTGCAGCTCCCATAACAGAATTAAGATAGTCTCGTTGCTCCTCGGAAAGTGAAGTCGAGAGAACTATTTCAGTCATTCCGATAATTGCATTGAGAGGAGTCCTTACTTCGTGGCTCATATTCGCTACGAATTCTCCCTTTGTTCGATCGGCTTCCTCCGCAAGTTTTCGTGCCTGCATCAGCTCCTGTTCTCTCAGAACCTTTTCTGTCACATCCGAGGTAAACATCATCAGGCCACCGACCGACCCGTCTTCTCGAAACCACGGTCGAACCTCCCACTCAAGCCACTGCGTTTCTCCGCTCAGTCTGACAAACGGGTCCGCTGGACATCGTTCAACCTTCCCTTCAAG
>JAGRAO010000278.1 GCA_020434565.1 Bdellovibrionales bacterium | reverse complement strand
CTATCCAATGACCCGGGATGGATACATCCACTATCGGCAACAAGCGAAAACAGAGTCCGAGACAATTATAATCGAAGATCTCCCAGAGATAATCTCTGCTCGGGATATTAAGCTGCCTTCCAATATTCGTTCTCTTCACGCGCACCTTCTTCAATCCGGAGCAATCGTACCGCTCGATAACGTTGACTCAAGTTATATGAGCACCTTCTCTCGTGAAGTCTTACAGATGATCCAAGATGGAAACGACGAGTGGAGGGAGCACGTTCCACCAGCTGCAGCTGCGCTCATTGCTGAACGAAAGATCTTTTGTTGCGGAGAGCGCAAAAAGAGGCGCTCTAAAGCAGAGACAGAGCAGCCAGGAGCGCAAGCGTAAATTTTTTCGAAAGCACAAGAAACAAGGAAGTCCGAGACAGTGTCTCTCAACCTTTGCTATGTAGAAAAGGTGGGCGGCCCAGTCGTACTCGTGTGTTTCGAGTATCAAGCTGGGCCGCCACCGCCTTTTCATCAGAAACCGTTACAGACCGCCGTCGTCATCATCGGTGTCCGAAGCTTCGTCGGATTCCTCCGGGAAAAACGAGCGCCGTTCGTCATCGGAGATGAGCGTTCCTCCGTGGATCGAGATGAGCTCATCGACGAGTTCATCCAGTTCTGGGGAGGGCATGGCGAGGAGCGGCAAAAGAGCCACTCTCAAGCCCTCGACTCCCTGGAGCTTGAGTACGAACTCGTACTCACGAACGAGCGAGACATGGAAGATGATGTTGAGGATTCCGAGCCCGACGAGATTGCGATTCTCGGGAGTGGCCTGTCCGTACTGAGACAAGAGCCACTCCACTGAGCGGGCGATCTCACCATGAACGGGGAAGTATTCGGCCGAGCTGTTCTGATCCAGCAGCGACCTGACTTGCTTTGCGAACCCAAGCGGGTCGGCTTGCAGCTCAGCAGTGCCGTTTCGAAGAGCAGAAAACGCTTCGAGTTCGGCGGCGTTGTCGCCCGCAGCTTTGAGCTGCAGGAACTGTGAGTCGCTACCGTCAACGAAGCGCAGGCGGTGAACCCTCCACTGAAGCAGCGGATCGTTCTGACGCGAGGCGAAACGAACGAGTTCGTCGAGGACTCGCTCGTCGCCCGCAACCCTCTCCGCTAGCGTTTCCTGATCCAGCGAGAAGGCTCTCTGAAGCGACTCGAATGCCCGTGCCGCGATCTCGGGATCTTCGGCGCGGAGCTTGAGCAGCTGCCACCTCCACCAGGCTCGACGCGTGTCCGATTCCTCATGAGCGAGGTCCTCGAAGCGCGCCGGAAGGAGCTCATCGAGTGCATCGAAGCGCATCTCGTCGTGCTCATTCAATGCTGGAGCCGAAAGCGGTCGCGGAAGCAAGTGAGCAAGAACGAACAGCTCGGCCGCCGCCAGAGCGACTTGCGTTGTCAGGGGATTCGCCTCCTCGAGCTCGTCGAGCGGTACCAGGATCTGCCCCATCCTCAAGACCTCGCGAACGAGCGTGAGGTCGCCGGAGGAGGCGAGTCTTCCCTGGATGGTCTCGATGACCTCTCGTTGTCGAGTAGTCGCGCAGTTCCCCGTTAGGCATTCCGTCAACTCTCTTCCGAGCGATTGGCTCGGCTGAGAAACAACTCCAACAGGCGTACTCATTGTCTCATTCCTTTCATCTGAGTGTGAAACCGTTCCAAAACCGTGGAGACACCGTGTCTCGGTCTGAATCGAAAAACGGATTCGTTTTTCGATTCAAACCGAAAGCACGAAAGGAAAATCTTCTGCGATTGAGAAATAAAAATGAGAATGAGCGGCCCCCCAGAGTAGGGAACCTCACTCACGTATGCAATGAGGCGCACAACGAGGTTTAGGTGAAATGATAATCGAGGGTTTAGCCTACGTAAGAGACTGAGGTCACTAAAGAAAAATCTTTTCCCGGATGCGCCAATACTTTCCCTGCTTTCGAGCGATCACATAAATTGGCATACGAAACTGGTCGCGGCTTAAGAGAGCTTCTTCGATGGACCGCACACGAAGAGTTCGTTCAGGGAGTCGGTTATGCATTCGCGAGAAGTTGTAAAAAAAGACTTTGGCGTCCGAATCGGATTCGAAGAAAAAAATCTCACTCAAAAATTGCCCATCGAGGTCATAGTATCGGACTTCAAGACGTTCTCGCCCTTTCTTGTCTCGCTTTTGATCGAACAACATTGAGTCAGGGCGCATAACATGGGTATCCGGGGCCGACGCTGCGTCTTTAAGTTTCATCTCTGCTGAAACGATCGTTGCTCCGCATTCAACGCACCGTTCTGCCCCGTAGTCGTTTTCAGAATTACAAGAATCGCAATACGTAGAACGATACCGAAAACCACACGGGAGGATCTCTTGTGATTCGGGATTAATCGAAGCCCCTTTGCACTTTTTGCCAAAGTGTTCGAGAACCTCTCCTTTTGAATCGGTCACTCCCCAAAACTCGTTGTTGTGATCACATTGAGGGCAGGGAACTCGAACTCGAGTCGCGTCATCAAAGGGCTTCTTATCAGAAATTTCAGGACGAAAAATATCGTGGGGAACTCCGGTGTAATCCAGCACTAGGCAATCAGATTTTCCTTCAAACAGTCTTAGGCCTCTTCCGACTATCTGCTGGTAGAGACTCACCGATTCAGTTGGTCGCAAAATAGCGATGACATCCACGTGTGGCGCGTCAAAGCCGGTGGTAAGCACCGATACGTTTACGAGATACTTGATCCGTCGCTCTCGAAAATTCCGTAAGAGCTCATCCCGTTCGCTCCCTTCCGTTTCTCCGAGAACGAGTGCCGATTGATCCTCTGGAAGAAGTGAAAGGACTTCTCGGGCATGCTGAACCGTAGAAGTGAAAATCAGCACCCCACGCCGCTCCTTTGAGAGCTCCACAATATTTTGAACAATAGAGGGGGTGACCCGAGATTGATCATGAAGAATTTTTTCAATGTCTGCGAGACGATAAGCATGCTCTCCGTTCTTTAAAGCAAGCGATGAAAAATCATAGCTCGCTACTGGTGCATCTATTTGAACCGGGGGAGTGAGGTATCCGCCTTGAATCATCTCTGAAAGGGTGAGTTCATAGAGACACCGACGAAAGAATCGATCTTCAGTCGTTTGGACAACGCCGTGGTGGTGCGTTTGGTAGATCCAGCCTGTGTCGAGCCGGTACGGTGTCGCGGTCAATCCGAGCACGCAGAGAGTTGGATTTTGGCTCAGCAGCTTTTGGAGCACTTCAGTATACTGCGTTCCGCCTTCTCCAGAGACCCGGTGACATTCGTCTACTATTACGAGGGAGAAATCTGCAAAAAACGACGAGTCCGCTCGAGCAACTGACTGAATTCCACCAAAAATTACCTTTTCGTCACGTTCTTTTCGGTCTAACCCGGCAGAGAAAATCCCTGCTTTCAAGCCATAGCTTTCAAATTTCTGTGAGTTTTGTTCAACGAGCTCTTTGACGTGCGCAAGCACGAGCACTCGACCCCGTGCGATTCGCGCGAGTTCGGCAATAACCAGGCTCTTTCCAGATCCAGTAGGGAGAACGAGCAGCGCGGGCTCGCGTGACCTTCGAAAGTGACGAAGTGTCGAATCGACTGCCTCTTGTTGATACCTTCGGAGTTTATACATGAAATCCCTCGATTGCCTCTCCTTGCTACCTTTCCTAACGTCTCCTGCTCCAGCTGTCTAATTTAAGAAATAAAGCACCAACATACGAAGGGCAAGAAAGGTTACAAGCAGCCGAAAAAGAATTCTAAAATTCTTTTCGGGTAATTTCCCTCGAAGTTTCGTTCCAACAAGCGAGCCACACGTAGCTGAAACGATCATGCAGCCCGCCAAAGGGAGTTGCGAGAGAAGCGCAACGCCAGCCAAACCAAACGTGAGGAGTTTAAGGAGATGTACGACCGTCATGAGAACTGCACTCGTTGCGACGATCCCATCTCGCGAAATATTTGGAAGCTTTTGAACAAACGGAGCCGTGAGAGGTCCCGTCGCCCCTACAAAGAGCGACAACCCCGTCGCTACGAATCCAAGTGGGAAAAACGCCTGTGGCGAATCGGTCCAGGCAGGGAGCTTTATCCAGGTAGCGAGAAGGATAAAGATTCCAAGAAAGAGTGGGAGAAGATCAAAGCGGAAGAGTCCAAGGAGCGCGACTCCGATCGGGACGCTCAAAAGAGCGCCAAAAAGGAAATAGCGAATCGGCTTCCAAGAGATGGACTCTGGCGAAAACACCGCTCGTGAAACGTTACTTGCGAATTGCACAATGCCGTGCACCGGAATGAGCACTTCGTTGGGGATAAACCCCGGCATTAGGCAGAGCAACAGCAGTCCTCCG
>JAGRAO010000277.1 GCA_020434565.1 Bdellovibrionales bacterium | reverse complement strand
CAAGCCCTTGAGTTTTTGCCTGATCAAGGCTCAGCGCAAAAGAAACAGCCGGGAGAAGGAACGCTGCAACGAGAATTGAAAGTATTTGGTAACGCATGCGATGACTCCTGAACTAAAATTCGGTACTTAAAAAAGGTCACTCTCTTCTGAAAACACCTTATCGAGCTCTTTGTCGACTTTTACCCGCACTTCGTGATCGATTTTCACGTTAAGATTGATGGTGATAGGCTTTTCCGGTGGTGCGACTTCTACACGAGGAGTGCATCCAAAAGCGGCGATATTCAATAGAAGAAATAGAAGACCACGAGTCATACGACCTCTCTTCATATGATTCAACCAAACCGACAACAACTTACGGACTCTTTTCCGACTGAGCAACTATTTGCTAAATCGAGATACTGTTTTGATGCTCTTTAAGAGCTGTATCAAGTTCTCTTCAACGTTCATATTGACGTTTACAGGGCTTCCTTTATTCAGACTCAAGCTCCGTCCCTCAAGAGCTACTCCAAGCTCGAGTGTGCCGTCAGCTGCGAGGTCCACGTCGGAGCGAAGAGTAGAATAGCGGTAGTCCTGGAGCGCATCGAGGACAAACGAAAACTGAGGTCCAAACTGCTGTCTTGCGGCTGCCAAATCTTCTGGCTTGTAGGCGAGTGTTCCCCCCGGGGGGATGGAACGGATCTTCCCATCCTCGATAGAAGCTCCTTGTGAAGTGAGAGTAAGTGGGATCGAAGCGTTGAGCTTCCCCGAGCCCCGAATCTGGGCAGAGGGATACAGTTTTAAAATCTCTTCAAGTGAAATTTCAGAGAGTGCCAGGGGTAATACCGTGCTTTCACCAAAGATGTATCTTCCAAGAGTCGTCGTTCCACCGAGGATCTTTCCAGAAGCTGATGTAAGTTCAACTTGAGGTTCTTTAGAGCCGACGAGAGGATAGCGTGCTGCGAAAACTCCCCTGATATCAGAAACGAGTACTCCGTACTCAATTCCCTTTTCGCTCAGTGAAATTCTAGGCGCCGCGATTTTGTCGCGCGTAACGGTAAACGGAGCCTCAAGAGTCAAACTTGAATTCTTCGTTCCTTCGAATTCAAAGACGGTATCTCCCAAGTGCAGTTTTCCGGATACAGGATAAAAATCAGGCAGGAGAGCCGAAGCGCTGGCAGTCATTTTCCCCGCCTTGAGGGTAAAAGCCTTTGGAAGTGCAACTGGCAGTGACTGGAGAGAGTCTCTCAAGGGGGTTTCCGAGATGCGAAATTCGAGCTTTCCCACAGAGGTTTTGAGATCCTGCTCGAATTCAAGTGTGGCTCGCTGGAAGAGTCCTTTTCCGTTGAGCTCTAACTTTCCAACGAGCTCCGAAACGCTCTTTGAGCCAGAGAGGGTGACATTCCCTGAGAAAAAAACCTTTGCCTGCGATGAAACGCTGATTTTGGTTTGCTCGAGAGCAAGGGAAATTGGCTCTTGAAAGACTTGACCCGAGAAGGCCATCTCTCCGATTTCGGCCGAATAAATACCTCGTTCAAATGGTTCCTTCGGGGCGAGACTTCCCCGTACCATGCCTGAGTTTTCAAGAGTCACCTTAGCAGCGATTTTGGGAAAGTCGCTGAAGCGGAGATCTCCCGATACTTCGAGCGGAGAATGAGTGAAGTCTATCGAGAGTTGATCGATAGAGGGAAAGTTTGTGCCCAGGTTTAGATCAAGAGTCTCGATTGAGACTTTTTGAAATGGAACGTGTAGTGACTCTCCCGATGGAAGGGGAATCTCAGGAAGATCTGAAGATGGTGCGAAGGTGCTCTGACGAAGGTATTCCACGATATCTTCAGGTGCGTATTCAAACCGCACCCCATTCGCATGAATCGGCAAGCCGTTTTTCAGGAGTTGGAGAGAGCCAATCTCAGCTTTTCGAATTCCGAGAGAGACTCCGGAAATTGAAACTTGCTCAAACCCATTTTCTTCAAGCTGCGTCTTGAGAAGATCTGAGAGTTTCTCGGAATCGAGAGATCGCCACACAAGGTAAAGAGAAACTCCAGCAGCGACCAAAAAGAGGCACAGCGCTCCGAAAAGCACCCTCAGGAGTTTCGCTCGCCGCTTTCTCATGGTGTCTGTTTTCATGGGTTTCCACAGAGAGCCTCTCATATGTCCTTCCATCCGAAAACTCGCTCTTCACAGACTTTCCTGGTGAGAGAGTATTCACCTTATCGATCGACCGTGGTCTACTCCGTGTGAGCCCCAAATGGAGAATTCTTCTATGACTGTCACGATTGGAACCCCGCTCAGTTCATCTGCCACCAAGGTGCTCTTCTTAGGCGCCGGAGAACTTGGAAAGGAGGTGGTTCTTGAACTCCAGCGTTTTGGCGTGGAGGTGATCGCTGTTGACCGTTACCAAAACGCGCCTGCAATGCAGGTGGCACACCGCTCGTACACTATCGACATGCTTGACGGCGATGCTCTCCGGTCCGTAATAGAACGCGAAAGACCACACCTCGTTGTGCCTGAGATTGAAGCCATCGCGACAGATACGTTAGTCGAGCTTGAAAAGGAAGGACTCAAAGTCATTCCTACTGCTCGAGCCGCCAAACTCACGATGGACCGAGAGGGGATACGGAGACTTGCGGCGGAACAGCTCTCGCTTCCGACCTCCCGGTATCGCTTTGCTAACTCAAAAGAAGAATACGTTGCTGCTCTTAAAGAGCTTGGCTACCCCTCGGTGGTGAAACCGATCATGAGTTCTTCCGGAAAAGGGCAGAGTGTCGTCTCTTCGCCCGAAGATCAGGAAAGGTGTTGGCACTATGCCCAAGAAGGAGGGCGAGCCGGGAAGGGAAGAGTGATTGTTGAGGCCTTTGTCGATTTTGATTTTGAGATTACGCTCCTTACCGTCCGGCATTCGGCCGGAACTTCGTTTTGTGAGCCCATAGGTCATCGGCAGGAAAAAGGAGACTACCGCGAGTCGTGGCAGCCGCAGCGGATGACGACCGCTGCGCTCTCTCAGGCGCGCGATATTGCTCGAGCCATCACCGATGAACTCGGAGGATTTGGGGTCTTTGGAGTAGAGCTCTTTGTGAAAGGCGATACTGTGTATTTCAGCGAAGTATCCCCACGTCCTCACGACACGGGACTCGTAACTCTGATCTCGCAAGATTTCTCGGAATTCGCACTTCATGCCCGTGCAATACTCGGTATTCCGATAACAGAGATTCGACAACGGGGACCTGCTGCTTCTTGTGCTCTCTTAGTCTCAGGCAACTCGGAATCAGTCTCATTTGGAAATATCGGAGAGGCTCTAAAGGATCAAGATACCGACTTGCGCCTGTTTGGAAAGCCGCGTGTCGAAGGCATTCGCCGAATGGGAGTGGGACTTGCTAAGGGGTTAACAGTCAAAGAGGCCCGTGAAAAGGCTATCGCGGTGATAGAGGCCATCGATGTGAAAACCTAGCAAAGGTCTGAAAACATACCGTCGTAGCTTCCCGAGACCGCTTACTGGTGCTGTCCTACATTGTCACCTGCGGGAGCCGGTTCAACCGGTTTCTCAAAGTGGATACTTAAGCCAAACAATTTCCAACCAAAGCCCTCAAGAATGTATTTCTGAGAGAAGTGGAGCTGCTCAGGTTTTGTCGGAAAGTATCCGTCGATAATCAGAATCCCGTTCTCATCGAGCGCTCCAGGATGGGAAAATACCGGCGGAAAATTAACGAGGCTCGTAAAATCCATCCCTTTCCCGTACAGCGACCCGTAGGCCTGGTCGAGCTTTTCGACCGTAAACTGGCTCGCCCAGAGTTGGGAGATAAACGAATGAAAACTTTGCATTGAACTCTCATTCACTGCCGTTCCAAAGGCTACCATAGTGTCCTTTACCATCTGGACCTGTTCCTTTTCGCTCGGAGCACCTTTTCCGGTTTTGATCTGCTCGGGGCTTAAGCCTGCCGCCGCTTTTCGAATCCCGAGAATCTTCCACGATCCATTCTCTCGAATGAAAAGAAATTTGAGAGGGATCGCTGCCCCGAGTTTCGTCGTTACAGTTCCCTCGAGTTCACCTTGATCGTTGTGGATTGATCGAGCACCCCACTCAACTGAACCGACGTTGACAATTCCTGATTGCGATAGAAAGCGGACGAATTCATCTTGAGTGGTTGTTGATTTAAAACCCTCAGAAAGGGAGTCATAGGCCTCCTGGACTTGGCCCCCCTCTATTTGGGTTACGAACTGATCGCCCACATCAACTAGCCCAGCAGTAAAGTAAAGCGCCGCTCCGACAGCGATTCCTATAAGAACGATGAGCGTGAGAAGGATCTTTCCTAGAGTCTTCATAGTCCCCCTGGTTGAATTCCCAGTGGAAAGGCTAGTTCGAGCCGGGAGGAATTACAAGTTACTGAAATATTGAACGTATTCTCCCTGACTTGGG
>JAGRAO010000276.1 GCA_020434565.1 Bdellovibrionales bacterium | reverse complement strand
CTTGCATCTCAGCCGCGTTCCTACAGCAGTTCCAGCGGCCCTCGCGAAGCGATCGATCGGACTCTTTTTTGAAAAGCCATCACTTCGAACCCGAGTTTCTTGTGAAGCGGCTTGTGTGAACTTAGGTGCGCACCCGATACAACTACGTGCAGAGGAACTGCAACTCTTTCGAGGCGAGTCACCACTCGATATGGCACGGGTTCTTGGGGGCTATCTCCATCTCCTTCTCGCTCGAGTGTATCGGCACGATCTCCTCGAGGAGTTCGCAGAAGCGAGTACCTTGCCGATAGTAAATGGACTCTCAGACCGATTCCATCCTCTCCAGTCTCTCGCTGATCTTTTAACACTCGTTCAGGAGTGGGGGCCCGATCTCACCGGGCGAAAGGTAGTTTATCTTGGCGATGGAAACAATGTGTGTCGGTCGCTCGCATTTGCTTGTGTTTTATCTGGAATCTCGTTTGTAGCCGCTTGCCCAAAGCGGTACCAACTTGAAGAGGCAAGTGTATCAAGACTTCTTGAGATCACGGCAGCAAGTGGAGGATCATTTTCACAAACCGAAGATCCGGCAGCTGCTGTTCGCGATGCGGATGCCCTCTATACTGATGTCTGGGCCTCTATGGGAGACGAAGCTGAAGCAAGTGACCGTTTGGCGACCTTTGCTCCGTACCAATTGAACGAGGAACTCTTTGCCGGCGCGAAAGGAGATGCAATAGCGCTTCATTGTCTCCCGGCTCATCGAGGTGAGGAAATCAGTACCGAGGTACTCGAAGGCCCACGCTCCCGAGTCTTTCAACAGGCTCACAATAGACTTCCGGCAACCGCTGCGTTGTTTCTCTTTCTCTTAGCTCCTCAAGTATCGAAGACACTTGTAACGCTCGAGCGTTCAGAACGGAGGTAACATGAAGACCAAGCGCCACAGCATCCTTATAGAACTTCTTGAAACCGGTGAGATTGACTCGCAGCAGCGCGCCGTTGAACTCCTGCATGAGCGGGGTATCGAAGCTACTCAAGCTACTGTTTCACGGGATTTTGAAGAGATCGGAGCTGTGCGTGTGCGCGCAGGTGAGTCGACCCGGTACGCCCTTCCCGCATCAAGCTCTCAGTACGGCGCTTCCTTGGTTCACGTCTTACGAGATTTTGTATTGAGGCGCCAGGCATCCGGGAACATGATTGTGCTCCACACCCCGCCAGGGCATGCGAATGTGGTCGCTGCCGCAATCGATAGAGCGTCACTCGAAGGAGTGCTCGGCGTGGTTGCTGGAGATGACACCCTATTTGTTTGTGTTAACGATCAGCTCGGAGCAAAGACCGTCCTAGAAATGATAGAAGCGCGAGAAAGAGAGGCGTGAAGAGATGAACTTTGAAAGTGAAGAGTCCTACCAAAACTGGGCGAAACAGCAGAGTGATCTCCCACAGGGATTTTCTGTTGGAACAACACATTTTGCTTTTCGCCCCCGAGAGAGAGCACAAGAGGCCCAGATGCGCCTCACACTCATTTCACTTACAAAACCGACTTCTTCCTTTGCTGCGATGTTTACGCAAAACCGTTTCCCTGGCGCGCCGGTGCTTGTTGGTCGAAAACGGCTTGAAGAGGAGTCACTTCAGGCAATCGTGGTAAATAACAAGATTTCGAATGTTGGCGTGGCAAGTGGGGTCTCAGATTCTGAAGCTGTTTGCTCCGCGGTCGCCGAGCACCTCGGTTGTTTACCCTCTCAAGTTCTCCCTTCGTCTACGGGTATTATCGGGTGGCAGCTTCCGGTCAGTGAAATTCAAGAAAATATTCACTCCTTGGTAAAGAATCTTCAAAGCGAGAGCGTCTTTCCGGCCGCCGCTGGGATTATGACGACCGATCTCTATCCAAAAGTAAGGAGCAAAGCCGTTCGCTCGGGTCGAATCGTTGGGATCGCAAAGGGAGCGGGGATGATTGAACCGAACCTCGCTACCATGTTGGTCTATCTTCTCACTGATATTGCGATTGCTCGACAAGACCTGCGCCGTGAACTCGCTCTCGCAGTACAAGAGAGCTTTAACTGCATCTCAGTTGATTCCGACCAGAGTACCTCTGACACCGTTGCGGCGATTTCTTCGAACGAAATATCCGGAATCGATATTGCGGCCTTTCGTTCCGGCCTCACTGAGGTTTGTCGCTCGCTTGCCCAAGATGTGGTCCGAAACGGAGAAGGGGTACATCACGTTTTTGAGGTTCGAATTCAGGGAGCTCCAGATTTTGAATTTGGAAGACAACTTGGAAAAACGGTGCTCCGCTCTCCGCTTCTCAAGACAGCTCTCTGCGGAAATGATCCGAACGTTGGCCGAATTCTAATGGCGCTTGGGAACTATCGAGATAGTGCCAGTCGGGAGATAGATTTCTCGAAAGTCGTTATTCGACTCGGAGGTACAGTGATCTTTGAAAAGGGGAGTTTCTCGCTTTCAGCGGATAAGGAAAAACTCCTTTCAACCTATCTCAAGGAAGCCGAGCTTTATGCCTCATTTCCTCCGAAAGAGCCTGGCTCAGTTTTTCATCCACCAGGACGATTTCCTGCTCATCAGCGGAATGTTGTCCTTGAGGTAGCGCTCAGTCTCGGAAGTGAAGATGTCTCGGTATGGGGAGGGGACCTCACCCACGAATATATCTCAGAAAATGCGGATTATCGCTCCTAGGAGAGCTTAGGCGTACACCCCAGTTGAGGTGGTGTCTACGAGCTTCCCTTCAGATTTAAGCTCTTCCATAGTGATAAGAATACGCCGTTCCGCTGCTTCAACCTCAGAGAGTTTTACTGGTGGAAGGGTTCGCAATTCGCCTTCGATCAGTTTTTTTCTCCGTGTGGAAACCGCGCCAAAGAGAGCTTCTCGAATCTCATGAGAAGCGACTTTGAGAGACAAAACAAGATCATGAGAGTTCACGCTTGCAACGAGAAGCTGGAGACTCTTTGCGTTTAAATCAAGGATGTCTTCGAAACGGTAGAGCTTCGATTCGAGTTTCTCTGCCACAGCTGGAGCCTGCTCAGCTATTGCTGACACGATGCGCTGCTTTGCGTCGGGACGCATACGATTAAGAATTTCAGCTGCAATCGCTGCGCCGTCCACCTCTTGATCTTCTGTTTTTTCTTCCATCACACCAAACTCAATTCTGTGAAGTATCAATCATTTAGATGCGGGGAGATCGGCGGGAGGAGGGGATTTTCGGAAAACGAAACACGAGTAAAATAAGCATGTTACGAGAAAAAGCGAGCTTAAATCCAATTTCTCTTTCGGAAGAAGATCAGCATCAAGCCACCTAAGAGCAACATGATACACAGTATCACCCAGAATCCTACCGGATTGTGCAGGAGAGGTATGGCGGCAAAGTTCATTCCGTAAAGACCGACAACGATATTCATCGGTGCAGCAATTGTTGTAATCACCGTCAAGACCCGCATCGTGTCACCGAGCCGAATATTTGAGACAGCGAGATAACTGTCTCGAATTGTCATCACATCTTGAATGAGTTTTTCAAGAATTCGAAGAATATCGACAGCGTGATCGTCGATGTCCTTAAAATAGCGCCTGCGTTGCTTATCTTGAATAAGCGTTGGGTCACTTGCGAGCCTTGTAACGATAGCCCGTTGGTTCCTGGCAATCTGTCGTAAAAAGGAAAGTTCGCGCTTTATCTCAAAGAGATCGGTTACCTCAAAATCCTCCGGTTCCTCAATCGCAACCCCTTCAAAGCCCTCGATGATGTTCTCAAAATAGCCGATACCGCGCATAAACCGGTCAATAAGCACATCAATCACACGGTGAGCGACACCTTCAGTTCCTTGAGACAAGATCTTGTCTGGATATTGCTGCACCTGGCGAATCATCGCATCGAGCCACGCCACTTCGTTACGACGAAAAGTAATCACAAAATTTTGCGAGAGATAAATCGCAACTTTTCGGGTGTACGAGATGTGATCTTCTTCGGGAGAGCGATTTTCTTCGAGTGCTTCGGTTTCCCAAAGCTCTTCGACCTCAGTCCACGTTCGCATCCCGCGAAAAACCATAAAGAGATACGCACCGTAGTCATCGATTTTGGGGAAGTGACCTGGAGTCAGGCAGTCTTCGACGGTCAATTCGTGAAGCCCAAAGAATGAAGCAACCGCCGAGAGCTCAGCGAATTCCTTGGTCTCAAGATCGACCCAAAGATACGTCCCAGGAGAAACGTCACCGACTTTATCGAGGCTGTCGAACACCTCGACCGGCTCACCGGGCTCGAATTGCACTATCGTCAAAGTCATTCGAAGAACTCACCTCAGAAATGCAGGCGTCTAATCGTTAGCAGGGAAATCACAGTGGGCCAAGGGTCAGAAAGCACCCCCCTCTCAAGGGTCCGATTTCGTCCTCAGTACGCCCCACACTCTCCAGTAGACATGGTAAGACAGAACAGAAACCCAAATCCCCCCATGATCCTACAAA
>JAGRAO010000275.1 GCA_020434565.1 Bdellovibrionales bacterium | reverse complement strand
ACCGCACGCGTACATCGAGAAGGTGAAACATCTGTGAACTGGTAATCGGCCCAAAGATCTCCACTCGGACTTGGAGAAGGCGTTGGTGATGGCGAGGGCGTTGGAGAGGGGGATGGAGATGGAGATGGAGATGGAGTAGGCGATGGGGTTGGTGAATCTGAATTTCTCAAGTTGAGCGTAACCGTTCGCGATGAGAGGAGTTCTCCGCGTGCTCGCCTCTCGGAATAGACAAGAATCTCGATCTCTATTTGGCCGACAGGAGGATCCCATTCGAGATAGTCGCCTTCTCCATCATCTCCAGCGAGGAGAAACGGAGCCGAGTTTTCAACTCTTGAATATCCTGGATACCGAAAGAGAACACTTCCCACGTTTTGTTGTGCTGGTTCGGCAAGTATCGATACGTTTGGGAAAATTCTGAGATCGACAGAATCGACCGAGGAGAGCTCTCTGAGAACTGCATCTGAGTGTGTATTGACCAGCGATAACGATATCCCACTCGGATCGGGCGCTTCGTTTATCGAAAACTCGAGGCTTCGCATCGCCACCTCAACTCCTTTTTCAAAGGCTCGTACCGAGAGAGGATAGCGGCCGGGTAGAGGATCCCAACCAGAAGTGTTTGGAGAGGGATCTGGTAGGAGGGTAAAGGGAGCCTCATTATCTTCAATTCGATAGTGAATGAGTTCGAATGACACCGAATCCACATCTTGGATGGTAGGTGTGACCGCGAGAATATCGAAAAATGGATATTGGTGAACGTCGAAAGCCGAGCCGTCTTCAAGAGGGGCACGTATAAGCCCAGTTCGCCCATCAATAACATAGAGGTCGAGCGCTGAATCTTCTCGGTGAGATGAGGCTCCTAGGGAGTCCGAGGCGTGCGAAGCCATCTGTGAAAGAATGTACTCGTTTGCAAGTGAAACAAAGTGTTTTAGCTTGAGGTGAAGTCGTTTATTTTTTCGTCTCAGTTTTTGTCGGCGCTCTCGATTCTCTCCAGGCCGAATCATCTTCTTCTGCGTTCTTTCGAGTTTCTGCTCGAGGACCTCTATTCTTCGCTGATACCCATCAAGCGGCTCTGCTGACCAGCCGTGAACTGGCGCAAAGAGAGAGAGGACGAAGATAAGAAAAATGATATTCTTTCGCATGATTGCCGTAAAAACCACTGTACATAACCCAAGCGACGTTCAAGGAGTAACGAACGTATGAGAGTGGTTATGGTCTCGGCAGTAAAAATGTGGCATTTCCGCATTAATTAAAGGCCAACGTTTTGACGGGAATGAGGAAAATCACTCGCCCTTTGAGAAACGATCAGCAGAGTTGCGAGAGAGCTCTATGAGGGCTTCAAAATCGTCGTTTGGTTCTTGCTTGTTCCGTTTTGTTGTACCGCACGCAACACACCGATGCACGATTCGGTAGGGGTCTCTTCCCTCCACTCCAATAGGTTCCATGAGCCCTCTGCACGAATTTGCTCTATCACCTGGGTTTATATCCACGTGTCTGCTCCAGAGGCATTTTGGACAGTGGTTCGTGTATCCATCTCCGGAAACGGACTCCCCGCAGACTTCACACAGAAAGTCTTCGCGGTTCCGCTGAAATCGTTTCTGCATACTCAAGAGCTTGATGACTTACTATAAGGGCTGCTTTGGAGCCAAAAAGTTTCAAGAACGCCTCGTCTCTAACGAGAGCAGGCGACACTCTTCTCTTCTGCGCTACTTGGTTGAAGAGAAGGGATTCGCCACTTGTTAAGAACGCCCCAACTTTACCGAGGTGCTGAGAAGCTGCTGTCGTGAGGAGACTGAGATACGAAAGAGCTGGTTTTACGAACGCGACATCCACTCCCTGATCAAGTTCTGATTTGATCCTCTGAAGCGCAACAACGCTATCTCCTTCTGGGAGTTGATAGGCTCGTTTGTCGGCTATGCCGGAGCCTGCGTGCGCAAGCTGTTGAAAGGGGCCATAGAGAGGGGAGACGAATTTGGCGGACTGACTCAAAACGGCTATCTGTCGATGAGAGTATTGGCGGATCAGGTTTTTGAGGGGTACGAGAAGATCCGAGATCATTCCACTCGGCATAAGAAAATCGGCTCCACTTTCAATGCCGAGAGCGGCATGTTCAAGGAGAATCTCAATCGTTCGCTGTTCAAGAAAGGATCCATCCGAGCCAATTCGACAGTGACCCGA
Organism: Bdellovibrionales bacterium; assembly: GCA_020434565.1. Classification (GTDB taxonomy): domain Bacteria; phylum Bdellovibrionota_C; class UBA2361; order UBA2361; family RFPC01; genus JAGRAO01. Next base: position 2,262 of record JAGRAO010000275.1, on the reverse strand, counting down.
GGGAACATACTGACAAACACAGAGATCTAAACCGACACTCAAATGGGGAACCCTTGACTTTATTTCCCCAACGCTTCGAAGCAAAAAAGATTCTCGATCGAGGAGGAGTTGCGGGTGCTCCATCCGCTCATTCGGGACTCCGTAAAGTACAAGGTGCTCAAGTCCAGAGAGAGTGAGTTTTTCGAAAATCGGCGCGAGACGTGACGCTGAGACTCGACCGGATACGTTGAGCGAGCCGGCATCCGAATGTGACGCTTCTTTTGAGTGACGGATGAGGGCTTCTTCGCTCTCGTATACGAAAACGGGCCAGACCAGCCGCGCAGTATCGGGTCGTCCTGAGGGGACTCTCGACAATATGTCCAAAAGAGAAGGTTGAGTCGTCTGCAACATCAAAGTTATCCACAGGGAGGCGAAAAGTCAGTAGGCTCCCTTCTTCGCTCAATCTTTATCACCCCTACACTTCGGGGCGCGTCTTCGGTAGACTATACCGGTTTTACAGATAAGAGACAGCTGTTCGCAGACCCCATTTTTTTCGACACCTTGAGTCGCTCTGGACGAACCGGTCGAAAGGATGAAGGAGCGAAGGAGCGTCTGTTCGAGTATTTGGCTTTGTCTTCTTCAACTTTTGTCCATCTCCATCTTCACACGCAGTACAGCCTCTTGGACGGTTTGAACAAGATTGATCCGGTAATCCAGCGAGCTGCGGCTATCGGACAGCCAGCGATCGCTATGACCGATCACGGCAACATGCACGGCGCGATTCAATTTTACGAGTCGTGTCAGAAATCAGGCATTAAACCGATTATCGGCTGTGAGTTGTACGTGACTCCCGGATCTCGCCACGACCGGCGTCCAGTTTCTCAAGGTGGTGAAGGACATAACCACCTTACGATTTTGGCCATGAACAATGTGGGCTATCAAAACCTCTGCCGACTCGTAAGTCTCTCTTACAGGGAGGGGTTCTATTTTAAACCTCGGGTCGATCACGAACTCCTTGCTCGGTATCACGAGGGCTTGATTGCGTTAAGTGGTTGTCTCTCGAGTGAAGTCGGAGAACTCGTATCTCGAGATGATATAGAGAACGCTCGAAAGCGTGTTGAAAAGTATTCTTCGATCTTTGGAGATCGATACTATCTCGAAGTTCAGCCGCACCAGATTCGAGAGCAGCAGAAGTTAAATCTCGGATGTACTGAACTCGCCCAATCACTAGGGATTCCTCTCGTTGCAACAACCGATTGCCACTACCTTGAAGAGGAAGATCACTATGCACAAGAGGTTCTCATGTGCATTTCGACCGGAAAGCAGATTACCGATCCAGATCGCATGCGTCATGAGGGTGTGCATCTGTACCTGAAATCGCGTGAGGAGATGATTCGGGAGTTTGGGGAGTGGCGGTATGCTGATGACGCAGTTTCTCGGAGCGTAGAAATCGCAGAAAGGTGTGGCCTCTCGTTCGATTTCTCGACCTATTACATGCCAAAGTTTGAAGCTTCGGGTGAAACCCTTGAGTCGCTCATGCGCAAAGAGGCACGCGAGGGATTCGGCGAAAGGCTGAAGGAGATAAAAGCTCGGCGAGAATGGCGAGCTGAGGAGCAGAACGAATACGAAGAACGGTTGGAAGAGGAACTCGATCTGATCGAGAAGATGGGGTTTGCGGGCTATTTCCTCGTGGTTTCTGACTTTATCGTTTGGGCGAAAAAGCAGGGTATTCCGGTTGGTCCCGGGCGAGGAAGTGCTGCTGGCTCCCTTGTCGCTTATTGTCTCCGCATCACGGAGCTTGATCCAATTGAGCACAAACTCCTTTTTGAAAGATTTTTAAATCCGGAGCGGGTCTCACTTCCCGATATCGACGTCGATTTCTGTATCCATGGCCGGGATGATGTCATCCGTTATGTTGTTGAGAAGTACGGTAAGGAAAAGGTTGCTCAGATAGCTACCTTTGGAACGCTGAAAGCGAAAGCAGCCATTAAGGATGTCGGGCGAGCGCTCGGGAAAAGTTACGCTGAAACAGACCGAGTTGCGCAACTGGTGCCTGCCCCTCGCCAGGGCTTTGATTATCCCATCGAGGAAGCGATCAAAATGGAGCCTCAACTTCGAGACTATGCCGAGGGAGAGGGGCGAGAGCTGATCTCTCTTGCAATGAAGATTGAAGGACTCACTCGGCATACCTCTACACATGCTGCCGGTGTTGTGATTGGAGATCGTCCGCTCCACGAACTTCTTCCGATGATGGTGGACAAGGATGGTAATGACGTTACGCAG
>JAGRAO010000274.1 GCA_020434565.1 Bdellovibrionales bacterium | reverse complement strand
GTTGAATCTCAGTTCTTCCTCCTCTCTGATATCGGAGAAGGCGCACTGTGTCTCCCGCTTGAACCGGCTTTCTATTGGGCGAGCACGAACAACGGGGACGATAATCAGTTGTTCAATGAAATCCTCGCGCAGACAGATGGCGATTTCGCTCTCGCGCTTCGACATGCTGTTCAGATAGCGCCGTTTGGTGCAAAAGCGCTGATGGAGCAGAACATGGCATCGCAGTCCTCCCACTCCGGGGGAAGCGGCAGTAGAGCAGTTTCAAACATCGTACACAATCTGATTGAGGATGCGAGCGAGAGTTTGACTCACTGAGTGAGGAAACGACATGAGGAGAAGATGAGATGAAACACGTCGTAAGAATAGGAATGGCTGCTGCCGCGCTTGCTTTGTCTGGATGCGGTACTTCACGAGCAGTTCGGACTCCTGAACCTGAGGTCATTGTGGTAGAATCTCAGTCACGTCGGGCCCCCGGAGTAGTTGAATACGTTTGGGAGGAACCGATGGTTGACGTTGTTGACGTGCCACCAGGGTTGGATCCGGAAGGAACGTATTACCGTCAGGGACACCAGGCCGTGATCGAAGTTCGCCAGGGTCGATGGAGATACTACAAACACGAATAGTTTAACCGGAGAGAGGGGACATGAGTTTTATCAGTGCTCAAAATTTCATTGCTCCGTTAAAGAGCAAAGTACATCTGGTCACCATTGTGATGGTCGCCCTGATATTCGCCGTTTGGCGGTTGAACAGTGGCGACTTCGAGGTCCATTTGACAGAATTTAATACTGTGAAGGCGCGAAACGCCGGACCGCAACATCCAGCTGCGCAAAACGTGGCAGGAAATGGCGATCAGGCAGTAGTAGGCTCGTCGTACCCGACGCGGAGTTCTTCTGCCACACATTCAAAAGCGAATGTGGAGAGACTTCTCACCAACCCAGCTTCTCCGAAAAGAACGACGAAACCTAAGGAGAGCGATAGTAGTTTGGCCGATATCGAACGGTCTCTCGGATTGCGATAAGAGGCCATATGGTTGCTGAAAGTGGAGACGTGGTAGTCATTGCGAAGACGTGGCGCTCTGAGATGAAGAGTGTCTTCATGTTCCTCGTTTTGAGTATTGTGAGTGTTTATCTTTCACGCACCTTCCCCTGGTCTGTCATTCGTGGACCTCTCTTTTCGCTCTTTGGGGTAACCGTTTACATGAGGCTACCGCTCTTTTGGTTCATCCCGGCTGTTACCCTTGGAAGTGCTATCATCCGCATCTACGATGTGCGGTACGTCGTGGATGCGCGAGGAGTGGAGTGCAAAACGGGCATCCTCGGCCTTCATCAACGAGTCACGAGGATTCGCTACGAAGACATTCGAAGCGTTGAGTTTGAGCAGACCCTCCTTGAGCGGTTTCTCGATATCGGGAGCGTCGAGGTAGGAACGGCTGCGACGGGAGAGCTTGAAATTGCCTTTCGTGGAATAGCTGCTCCTAGCGAGGTCCAGGAGATGCTGCAGAATGAGAGAGATAAGCGACAACAGGCGATGAGAACCCAACTTGGGAGCGCTGCAAGTAGTCACGTTGAAGCTCTCGCGTCATAACATGAGAGAATGTGAGGTTTTATATGAAGGATCAACTAGTTAGGTCAATTCGCCGAGGATTTCCGCTCTTGGGACTGATTCTCGCTACATCAGCTTCCCCGGCGTTTTGTGAGCCAGGCATGGCGAGTGATGCTTCTCCTGAAAATTCAGGGTTCGTGCTCGTTGATGAAGATATCGAGAAACTAAACGAGAAACTCCTCGCCCAGGAGAAAGAGCTTCTTCAACAGATCAAATCTGAGAAAACTCCCCAAGACAGTGCGCTCGAACATACAAATATCGTCATAGAAAAGGAACCACTTCCATCAGCCGACATTATACAAGTGAAGCGAACGCTCCCTCCAGCTGATGCGCTCCCAAAGCCGGATAAAGTGATTGCCGATCCAGCGAAAGCGATGGCTGCATTGGCCCCTCAAATGCAAGATCTGAAAGGTGATCAAGCAAAGCTCGAAAAGAAATTAAACAGTCACGAGAAATCTCTTGAAACTCTCCGAAAATCAAAAGCAAATCTCGAAGGCAAACTTTCAGCTACGGAAAAGCGAGTGACTGCTCTTCTCCAGGAACTCGAAGAGACGCGTGATAAGCTGCTCGTTGCCGAAACAGAGGTTGAACGACTCTCTCACCTCATTAGTGTGAGAAACATAAAAATGTTCGGTGATGACGTGAACCCTAAGAAAGTCATGGCAGAAAGTCTGCGAGCAAAAGAGCACTCACCACTTTCTTCAGACCCAGGAGTAGTCAATAAATCAAAAGGCATGCCTATTGTTACTGTCATTTCTGACAAAGCAAATCTCAGGACTGGTCCAGGAACCGACAACTCGCCTCTTATGCAGATTAAGAAAGGGACTCGATTGGCCGTTGAAACTCGCCAAGGTGAATGGTACCGAGTTATCGCACCGACGGGAGAAAGAGCATATATTCGTTCAGATATGATCCGGTTTGGAAGATCCCTCGATTCCTCTCCAAGCAGCACTATCAGTGTGAAGGGCTATGATGAGAAAGCAGACTCTGACGCCTTCGGACTTGTTCGAAGTCTCAGTCGATAAGGTAGCAGAACGGAAGCGCGCCCCCTTGATTCGGCCCATGAGCGTTGGAGCCATCTTGATTACTTGCGGGTTACTTGGAGCACCTTTTCCTGGATTTTCGGCTCCTGCAAGCACCGCTATCGTCTATCCCCTTATGAGCCCCCGTATCTCGAGTAAGTACGGAACACGAAACCATCCCGTGAGGCACCAGGTTCGCCACCACAACGGAATTGATCTCGCTGCTCCACGTGGTGCTCCAATTCGTGCAGTAACTGAAGGGGTCGTTATCTTCAGTGATGATTTCAAGGGGTACGGGAATATGGTCGTTGTTCTTCATAAAGGGGGATTAACGACTCACTATGGCCACTGTTCGGAGCTTCTCGTCGATATTGGACAGCAGGTTAAAGCCGGCGAAATAATCGCTCGTGTAGGCTCTACGGGACTTTCAACCGGGCCTCACCTCCACTTTGAAGTGCGAAAGAATGGTAAGTCTGTGAATCCAGAGACTTTTTTTCCGGACTTTGGTCAGCGCGCTGATGGATAGATTCCTGGTCTTTTGCTGAGTTGCGTATCACGCGAAAGGCGACGCCTTAGATGAAATGTGCCATAACATCTTCAAAATGGGATCAAACCACTTCGTGGCGTGGTCGGGAATATATTGGATTATTTTTTAAAGTACATGAGGTTTACAATGCTAAGCAAAGCGAAGCAGACTTATGTTCGAATCGGCCAGTACGTAGGAGCGCTTTCTGCTTCTCCGTCAAAGGCGCAAGGCCAAGCAATGTTATTTTTGCTTGGTGTTGGCCTACTGACTATCGGATTGATTGATGGTGCCGCAGCTCAGGCTGGAAACGGTGGTGTCATTACCTATAACGATACTCGAGTGAGCAACTCGATCAACGCAATCATGACGTATATCGAAGGTAGCTTCGGTGCTCTCGTTATGATCGCGGCTGGAATTGGAGCAATTTTGAGTTCCGCTTTCGGTCAGTATCGAGCAGCCCTCGGACTTCTCGTTGTTGCAGTTGGAGCGTTCATTCTTCGATCGTTCGTTTCGACATTCTTCAACGATGCAAACATCCTCGAGAACACCTAATCGGTTCCACGAGGAATATTTCTCAAAAAAAGGCAGGGCATACGCTCTGCCTTTTTTTTGCTCAGAACTTCTTCAGGTGGCTCAAGCCCGACGGATCCATAGCGCATCGAGTGCCCTTTGGTGATACGAGGGAGCATACGAGAAAACTTCATCTCGGCTTAACGTGAACGTCTCGCCGACAGAGGCAATCCGTTGATCTATCGCCGCTTCAAATTCTCCCCCTGTCCTATTTGTTCGAATATGCCGACCCTTCGAGCAGGCGACGAGGTCAAAATGGTTCCTTTTTGCAAAATCGGTGAGAACCTCCATGATCCCCTCAAAAAGTTGCTTCTCACTCACTTTGAGCAGATACGTATTCGAGGGATTAAAAGAAGCCGTAAGAATCCGCTTGCCTTGATCCGAATAGTGGTGAAGAAGCACGACCCCCTCGCAACGTTTTGACTCGGGGTCGCGAAGGACGAGCTGAAAATAATTCGGAAGTTCCCACTGAGTTCCCGCCGACTGATTTCGAAATATAAACGACAGGTCGCGCTTGCGTCGGCCTGTCACGACCTCCGGGCCGTCGCTTGCAACACACACTCCACCCACCGAGCGCGCATAGAGAGATGCCTGGTTTTTTGAAAACACTGCTTCTACTCGTCGTGCCTGCCGTCTCTCCCCTCTCGCGACTCGATACTTTTTTACCTCCAAATCGATGGACTGAATATCGGGGTTGACGACTCCTTCAAAGCAGGAGGTGAAAAAATCAAGAGCTCCTGATGACTCAAG
>JAGRAO010000273.1 GCA_020434565.1 Bdellovibrionales bacterium | reverse complement strand
TGAAAAAGTAGATTTTGAAAAAGTAGATTTTGAAAAAACTGAGGAGTTCGTTGAGCTATGAACCTAAAGAACGGGACATCCGCAAAGGGGCAGGGCGAGATCATCGTCATCACTTCCGGGAAGGGAGGGGTTGGCAAAACGACCACGACGTCAAGTCTCGGGGCAGCGCTAGCTCTCCGTGGAAAAAAAACGCTCGTAGTTGATGCTGATATCGGTCTTCGAAATCTCGATGTTATTCTCGGGCTTGAAAACAGAATCGTTTTCAATCTCGTGGATGTCGCGAAGGGGGCATGTAAACCCCAGCAGGCAATTATTCGATCAAAGAAAACCCAGAATCTCTATCTCCTTCCTGCTTCGCAGACAGACGAGAAGGATGTGGTGAGTGAAGAAGAGGTGCGACGAGCACTGGATCAGTATCGTCGAGAGTTTCAGTACATTTTAGTCGATTCTCCAGCCGGGATTGAGCAAGGTTTTAAAAACGCCTGTGCCGCGGCTGATAGGGCTATCGTGGTAACAACTCCTGAGGTTGCTGCTATTCGTGATGCTGACCGGGTTGTTGGGCTGCTTGCTGCGCGAGGAATTGAGCCAGAACTCCTTATTAATCGGATAGATTTTGACATGGTACGGCGAGGCGACATGCTCTCAATAGAGGATGTGCAGGATATCCTCGGGGTGCAACTCATTGGAGTTGTTGAGCGTGATGAGGCAATCGTCGTAGCCGCAAATACCGGGGAGCCAGTTGTTTACAACAATAAATCCGATGCTGGTGAGGCCTTTAGCCGAATCGCTCGTCGGGTGTGTGGTGAAGAAGTCCCTTTTCCGGATTTTATGCGCCGGGGTTTTTGGGGTCGTCTCAGCCGGAGGTTGGGGGTAGCATAGGCCTGTCCGAAAGAACGTTATGAATAGGAGAATGTGCCGTGTTTAAAACTCTTCGAAATGCGCTCTTCGGTGGTGAGAAGGCGAGTGGAAAAGTAGCAAAGAGTCGGCTGCACTTCGTACTCGTACAAGATAGAGCCGGCTTGACCAATGAGGAGATGGCATCGTTTCGTAAAGAGCTGGTCGATGTCATCAACCGGTATTTTGTGATCGATGAGCAAGGGTTTGATATCGATTATGAACGGAGCGGTGATTCGACCACTCTCGTTATTAACTCCCCAGTTGTTGTCCGACGCCAAGAGGGGTTTAAGGGAGATGTGGGGGCGAGAAGAAATAGCAACAAGCGAAATTCTCCTATCTCACGGCCTGCTGCGACTTCTTAAACGTTCGACCTGCTCATTGCGAACCCTTCGAATGGTTTCTTTCTCTGGTTTCTTTCTCGATGAGGTCGCCCAGACTGAGATGGCGGTCTCTCTCAGGCGGCGTCTTTCAAGCTACAAAACGGTATTCCAACTGCTTCACTAACTGCTTTCACTGTGAGCTTGTTGTTCACGGTGTTCACCGCTCTTCTCAGCTCGGGAACTTCCCCGATTGCATCTCTAAATCCGAGTGATGCGAGTTTCTCGACATACGGAAGGGTCGCTGCTGTAAGCGCTTGAGTTGACGTTCGGGCTACCTGGGCGGGCATGTTCGGAACGCAATAGTGGATTACGTCCTGATCGACAAAAGTCGGTTCCTTCAACGACGTAGTCTTGCTTGATTCAGCACATCCTCCCTGGTCGATACTTATATCCACAAAAACAGAGCCTTTAGGCATTCCAGCAATCATCTCCCGGGTGAGGATCTTCGGCGCTGCAGCCCCCGGAATGAGAACCGCTCCTATAACGAGGTCAGATTGCTGGACTACCTTTCGGAGTGCTTCAGGTGTTGAGTAGCAGGTCGTTGCCTGGTTCTCGAATCGCTCATGCACTTTCATGAGTTTTTTTGGGTCAATATCGAGGACTGTTACCTGAGCGCCCATTCCAAAAGCCATCTCACTCGCTGCGCGGCCCGAGATTCCCGCACCAATTACTGCCACCTGAGCACGAGGTACTCCCAAGGCACCGGGAAGAAGCACTCCCCGTCCTCCGTTTTGAGAAAGGAGGTGGTTCACTCCGTTTATGACGGAGAGTTTGCCGGCGATCTCACTCATTGGCTCTAGTAGCGGGAGGCTCCCGTCATCCATCTGAACGAGTTCGTATCCAATCGAGGTCACTCCACCTTCAACGAGGGCTTGAGTAACTTCAGGCATGCTTGCGAGGTGGAGGTAGTCAAACAGCAAAAGCCCAGGACGAAAGAAGGGAAACTCACTTTCGTGAGGTTCCTTTACCTTCACGACCATCTCGGCGGTGGTCCAAACCTCTTCAAGCGATTGAGCAATCTTACACCCGTGTTCGCGATAGGTGTCGTCCGGGTAGTCTACGGCCAAGCCGGCATTCGTTTCGATGAGAACAGTGTGGCCGAGCTCGATAAGACGGTGAGCTCCGTCTGGGGTAAGGGCAACTCGTTTCTCGAGAGTCTTTCTTTCGCGTGGCACGCCAATAATCATCGGATGGTCCTCTTTAGAATATCCCTACTCGCTCAAGAGCAGGGTTCAGAACGACTGCCGAACCTTTGCTTCTCTGAGGCCGGGAATATATATTCTGTCGCGAAGAAAGGAAACTTTCTCTTTCTCTTGGCGGGAGGGGGAGAGGGCTCTCTTGGCTGAAGGTATTTTTTTCATCGATCTCTTGACGCAAACATGAAACTCCTCGACGGAAAATGGCTGGCGAGCCAGGTTCAACGCACCCTTTCCCAGAAAATAGATCACGAATGCGCCAAAGGCCCTCGAAAACCTGGGCTCGGTGTCATTCTTGTGGGAGAGAATCCAGCCTCTCTCTCTTACGTAAAACGGAAAGAGAAGGTAGCCGAGAAAACAGGATTTCGTACCTTCGATACTCGACTTGCGAGCGACGTTACATTCGAAGATGTGGCATCTGCCATTGACCGTTACAATCAGGATCCAAACGTTGATGGAATTCTTCTGCAATTGCCCCTTCCTTCTCATCTCGATTCAAACACGTTGCTTGATCGAATAAGGCCTGACAAAGATGCAGATGGGCTTCATCCAGTCAATCAGGGATTGCTTATGCGCGGTGAGGGTGTCCTTCGGCCGTGCACTCCAAAAGGTACTTTGAAGTTACTCGATCTTGCGCTCTCTGATCGTATGGCAGAGGGCGATCTCGATAATCTCGAGAAGGATCTTCCGGCAGTGGATCTCTCAGGGAAATCGGCACTGGTCGTAGGGCGATCAATTCTCGTAGGCAAACCCGTTGCGCTCTTACTGCTCGAGCGAAACGCGACGGTCACCCTCGCGCATTCGAGAACTGAAAACTTAAAAGAGCTCGTCGCTGGTTCGGATATCGTTGTCGCAGCTGTTGGAAAGCCTCACATGATCCCTGGTGATTGGGTCCGTGAAGGGACCATTGTTCTCGATGTGGGTATTAATCGTTTGGAAGACGGAACCCTTACTGGCGATGTGGATTTCGAGAGCGCGCGGAAACGCGCGGCGGCTATTACTCCAGCCCCGGGAGGAGTGGGTCCGATGACGGTTGCGATGCTACTCGAAAATACATTCTTTGCGTATCAACAACACCTTCAATCTGAGAGGCACCCGTAAATGTCTGAAGCGAACAGCGGTACTTTGCGTCGTACGGCGCTCTTTGAAGAACATGGCAAGAGTGGAGCGAAGTTAGTTCCCTTTGCTGGTTGGGAGATGCCGCTCCAGTATTCTGGAGTCGTAGAGGAACACCGAGTGGTTCGTGAAGCGTGCGGAATTTTTGACGTGAGCCATATGGGCGAAATTATTGTTGAGGGGAAAGAGGCTCAAGCTGCTCTTGAATACTTCACCTGTAATGCAGTCTCTAAGCTGGTCGACGGTAAAGCTCAGTATTCGGCGTTGACGACAGAGTCTGGTGGCATCGTTGATGACATAATTATTTATCGCTTCTCGCCAGAGCGCTTTCTTGTTTGCGTTAATGCTGCCAATACCGCGCGAGACTTTGAGTGGTTGACGAAAAAGAATACCTTTCAAACAGAGATACGTGACGAGAGTGAGCGCTTTTCGCAAATCGCGATTCAAGGACCAAAGGCGCGGGACCTCTTTTATGCGGTGTCGGGGAGTGACTCTCTCAGTTCTCTTAAGCCGTTTTCTTTTCAAGAAGTGGAAGTCTGTGGCGGAAAGGCGATCGTCGCTCGAACGGGATATACCGGGGAGGACGGCTTTGAAGTCTTTCTTGAGTGGAGTGCTGGCCCTCGGCTTTGGAGCGAGCTTGTTGAAGCGGGAGCGAAGCCGTGTGGTCTCGGAGCGCGGGATTCGTTGCGGCTAGAAGCGTGTTATCCGCTTCACGGTCATGAGTTGTCTGAAGACATTACCGCGATTGAATCAGGCCTCGGGTGGATAGTGAAACCGAAAGAGAAGGGGGATTTCATAGGACGGGCAGTTCTTGAAAAACAAAAAGATCAGGGTGCTCCAAGGAGTCTTATCGGATTTTTTCTCAATGATCCGGGAATAGCTCGACA
>JAGRAO010000272.1 GCA_020434565.1 Bdellovibrionales bacterium | reverse complement strand
CACCGACCGACCCGTCTTCTCGAAACCACGGTCGAACCTCCCACTCAAGCCACTGTGTTTCTCCGCTCAGTCTGACAAACGGGTCCGCTGGACATCGTTCAACCTTCCCTTCAAGGCAGCGCTCATGAATTTCTTTCCACTCATCAGTAATTTCTGGAAATACATCATAGTGTGAGCGCCCGACGAAAACTTCACTCTTGAGCTTGTAGTCGGTAATCCATCGCTTGCTGTACGCGAGATAGCGCATCTCGTTATCAAACATCGCAACTGCGGCTGGAGCGTGCTCAACGAATGTTTCGAGTTGAAGGCGAGCGTTTGCAGCTTCAATTTCAATTCGCTTCCGCTCAGTAATATCGCATATATAACCGTGCCATAGGGTGCTCCCATCCTCTTCGCGGAATGGGGTCGCATAGCCTTCAACCCAGATTTCGCCGTGTTGAGGGTGTTGCGAGCGAAATTCACACCGCCAAGGGGTGAGCCCTTCTTTTGAAAGAGCAACCGAACCCTTTACCCTCTCGACATCCTCTGTGTGGATCCTATCGAAGAGGTGCGCTGAGTCCTCTCGAACGTCATCCGGAGAACACCCAAAGATTTCAGAGATACCAGGAGTGGTGAAGGGCACATGGCAGCTGCCATCGACACGTTCCCTATACTGATAAATCATCCCCGGAACGTTTTGAAAGAGTTGGGAGGTTTGCTGGTCACGTGCTCGAAGTGCATTTTCAGCGTTTCTTCGAGCTGAGATATCGATGTGAACCCCGACCATTCGCACCGGAAGATTCTGTTCGTCGCGCTCAAACACTCGTCCGACTGCGAGAACCTCGACCCATGAACCATCCCGGTGCTGCATTCGGTACTCTGCACGGTACTCTGGAGTTTTGCCGTCGAAGTGGTCGCGAACCTTTCGCATTGTTGAAACCACCTCTTCCGGGTGCATGAGCGACATCCACCACTTGGAGGTATGCTCGATCTCGTCGGGTTTATAGCCGAGCATTGTGATCCAACCGCTATCGAAGACCGCGACGTCTGATTGTGGATTCCAATCCCACGTTCCGATGGTTGCTGATTCAACAGCGAGCGCGAGCCTCTCCTGGAGGGCAAGGAGTTCATGAAGAACCTCGTTGTGCTCAGGAACGGGTTTTTGAGTCATTGCTCGATCTGCATTCCGGATAGGTATTTCCCCCTAGGAGAGACGGTTAATCTGCTCGAATTCTTAACCTTATTTTGGCACTTTTCATGGAGCCGATCGCTCGCCTTGCAGTGGCTGCTACGGGTTCAAAATGGAGTGGTTTAGAAGAGTTGCGAGAAGGGTCGATCTCTGAGTTTATGGCTCAGTAAATGTAGACATTGTCTCAGAAACTGACATGACCTCGTCCCCTGGGGAATTCGGCGGGAGCTGACCCTCACCAGTGAAACGTCGGTTCTAAGAAAACGCGCAGGCACGTCAGTTCAAGACTGGTGCCGATCGCCTCACCCCGACATCTTACCCTACGGAGATATGAGTTTGCTCGAACGGAGGAGCGCAATATGGAACTAACGAATTTAGAGTGTATCCCTGGGAAAAAGATAGTCGCGCACTACGGCGTGGTCTCAGGAAGTACCGTTCGAGCAAAACATGTGGGCCGGGACATTATGGCTTCTCTCAAAAATCTTGTCGGAGGCGAACTGAAAGGATACACCGAGCTGCTTCACGAGGCGCGACAAGAATCAATTGAGCGAATGGTAAAGATTGCAGAAGATTTCGGCGCAAATGCCGTAGTAAATATCCGGTTCGCGACCTCAAACGTTGCGCAAGGCGCTTCTGAACTCTATGTCTATGGAACTGCTGTACGGGTTGAATAGCGGAGAGGAGTTATGATCGAGTACGGTATAATTGCTTTCTTACTTGCGCTCGGGTACTTCGTCGGATCATGGGCAGAGTCACGACACTACCGTGAAATCGAAAAAAACGAGGAGCGCTTAAACACGCTTCCTGCCACGAATCTCAAGAACCATCCCGAGCTTGAGAATGCAGAACGCACGTGGCTTGTGACGGAAAGTGTTGTCATCGGACAAGACTACTTTAAACGTTTTGTTGCAGCGCTCATCAACATCGTCGGAGGCCGAGTATCGTCGTATGAAACTCTCGTTGACAGAGCGCGCCGGGAGGCAATCATTCGCTTGAAAGATCAAGCAAAAGACGCTGACCTCATCGTGAATATTCGCCTTGAAACGAGCTCAATTGGCGGGAGCGCAAATCGCAAAGGAACAGTCGGAAGTATCGAAGCTCTCGCGTACGGCACTGCGGTAAAATTGCGCAAATGAAATACATCCCTCCAAAAGCTGGAAAAACAAATCACAACATTTCTCAGATTCATCCTCTCCGAGAACTCCTCCGATTACTTGCCACGATCGCCGTGTCGCTCTTTCTCGTGTGGCTTGTGTTGGGATGGAGTGCAAATTTTCTTGCGCCCTATGCCCCACGAGCACTCGAAGAGAGGATAGCGCAACAGTTCATAACTGTCTTTGGGGACGAGATGAGCACTCATCCTGAACAAGAGCGTCTCCAGAAACTCGCCGACGAACTCGGTGCTCTCACAGGTGACACTGAAAGAAAATACACCGTTCATATCGTTGACAGCGACAGTGAAAACGCGATGTCGCTCCCAAACGGCCACATTGTTATTCTCAATCAACTCCTGAAACAGGCAAAGTCTGAAAACGAGATCGCCATGGTGATAGGACACGAGATAGGACACGATTTTCACCGTGATCATATGCGTGGCCTCGGAAGGGGAATCGGAACTCTCGTGCTCTCCGCGTTGATATTTGGAAGCGAGAGTAGTGTTTCAGATTTTTTCTTGAGCAGCGTTGGACTGGCCCAAGCCTCGTTCTCGCGCGAACAAGAACGCGAAGCCGATCGGGTGGGCCTTGATCTCCTCATGCAACGCTATGGCCACGCAGGAGGAGCAACGTCGTTTTTTGAGCGGCTCCTTTCTAAGGACCACCTTTTTGGTGGACTCAAGCGATTTCAGGCAACCCATCCATCTTCGCGCGACAGAATTCGCGCAATTGAATCACGAATTACATCGGAACATCTTCCGGTCGACAAGGTGATTCCGTGGGGAAAAGCGGAGAAGAAGGAGCGTAAGAAAAGTTCGAATCGAGATCCGTTTCTTCCACAGGTTCCCTAGCCCGCACTTTTCAAGAATAATCTGCTACGGTGGTATACCACCCGCAAACGGAATTACCGGATTCTGGTCCTGCTCTTGCTCCAAAATCCACTTGAGATTCTTTCTTGTATTCTGGGTTTCTCCGCTCCTCGCCTGGAGCAAGATAGGGACGAAGAGAAGGAGTAGGAGATCAGGAGTTTGAAATGAAGCCCGCGTTTCGAAATGAAAAGAGCGCTTCCGGTGCGTGTACCATTCCCCCTTGGTACAACTGCTCCGGAAGCGCTTCTCGTGTTCCCCCTATTCCCTCTATGATGCCGGACAGCCTGATGTTCGTGTTGCGTTCACTCCAGACATGGCCCCCAGTGATGAGCTGCTATCAATTTCAAAGCCATCACAACTTTGTATGTCTGAGTCAATCGCAGCCTGAATCGAAGATCCTTCAAGTATTTTCAGTGCTGACCCTGCCTGTTGGTTGAGTCTGATCCGAGATGCTCCAAGAGTTCCGACCTCTGACTGATGGAGCTCGATGGCCCTTCCGCGGAACTGAATCGTGATATCGGTGAGGTCACCAATGTGAGCGCCTTCTGCGTAAATCGCTGTCGTGTTGTCGCCATTCGTAAAAACACCGCGTGAAGTCACACTGTTTCCGGATATTTCGCCAATCGAACTACCAGCGTTTAAGTAAAAGCCGTGTGAGTGACCGTGAGACGGATCATTCAGGAGGTTAATATTTGTGTCGAGAACTCGGTTAATTCGCGCACCGGAAAAGAGTTCAAACGCGGTAAACGCCACACCGAGTTGATCGGCATCAGTTCCAGTCCAGGTTCCAGCAAACTCAACATCTTTCAGAAGGGAAAGTGAGCCACTTACCTCAATCACCGATTGCGTTCCTGCCGACCTATCACCCTCATAGAGAAAGCGGATCTGATCCAGAATAACGTTTTCACCGCGAACCCGAAGAAGCTGCTGGGATCCACCCCCTCCAGTGTGGCTCTTTCGGATAGTTGGAATAGATCCATCTCGAACGGCCGCACGAATGACGACATTGTCATCGTTAATTTCAAGAGTTCGAGCAGGTTGTCCAGCTCCAGCGGTGTTGTTCCATGATACGAAGTCATCAGGGAGACAAAGGGTTTTCTTGCCATCGCCTGAAAGATCTTGGATTGAATCTATGTACCCCTGAAATTGATCAAAGCTCATATTCCTCTGAGTTATCTCAAAATCACACGGTATCTCCGAGGCTGATAGTTCTGAGGGAGTAGCGTTTGCGCCAAAGCCGCCCGGTCGTGTTTGAGCGAATACTCCCGTTCCGCACACACTACTGGTGCAAGCTAAAGCAACC
>JAGRAO010000271.1 GCA_020434565.1 Bdellovibrionales bacterium | reverse complement strand
AGCCGAAGTCTCTCCTGGGCAGTTTTCTTCCTTAAGGAACAGTTGGAACTGTCCCTTGTGCAGTCACACTCAACAGGAGACGAGAGCCCAATAGTTGAGTAAAACATTCTCAATCTGTCTATTCATCCCGCTTCCATTTTTCTCTCCTTGAATTAGAATCGTCACTCTTGATCGTTTACGGTTCTAGGCATGGTCCGTGTTCTTGTCACCAAATCTGGTGGAAAGGGGTTTCACGTGAAAGGTTCTTTTGCAATCGAGTACCCACGATGGGTTGAGAGCCGCCTTGACTTCAGCGAGCGGTTCACAACTGATGACGAGCGGATGGCGCTGGTGATGCGACTCGCAACTCAGCAGGCTATCGCTCACACCGGAGGTCCGTTCACAGCAGCGGTCTTCGATGGCGATCGACTCGTGAGTGTCGGGATGAACCTCGTCGAAGTGACGAAGAATCCGATGCTGCACGGGCCGATAGTTGCACTCATGAAGGCGCATGAAGTGAGTGGCTTGATGGATCTCGGTGCGGATCGACGGAGTCAGTATGCGCTCTACACAGGATGTCAACCGTGTGGAATGTGTACTGCGGCAATTCTGCTGAGTGGAATTCCGCGGTTGGTGTATGGAGCTTCCGAGAAAGATGTCGAAGCAATTCTCGACATGGAGCGTGCATCACCGGATCTCGGGCTTCTTCGTGAGGCAGGAGTCGAAATCGTCGGAAATGTCCTCGCCGCAGAAGGAGTCAGGGCACTACAAGCGTACGAGCATGGGTGCGGAGCGAACTATAATCCTCGTCGCAGGAGCAAAAGACGCTAGTGGGGCGGGTCATTGCGTCGGTCGAGACCCAATCGCGAAGAGCTTCGGTTCTTCGCACCCCTTATTTCTTAAGGAACAGTTGGAACTGTCCCTTAAGGTAATTCGTCAAGAAATTGATGGATGATCCAGCTCGGATAGCCGAGCGCTTTTCCAAGTCCGATGTGATAGGCATCCGACTTTGGCTTTCCGTTAAATTGGTCAAGAACGGACGCCACTTCGTTGACGGCAGTCGGCGTTCCTACGATGATGCTGTCTTTGTTTCTCGAAATCGGCGCAGCTATTGTAAGTCCACGTTCAAAAATCAATTCGCACATCGCGCGCATCAGAGGGTCGTATAAATCCCATGCCGAAAAGAAAACTGCTGGCTTTTTGCCGGAGATAACAGCAGCGAGACCCATTACAGAATAATCCGCATTAAACTGACCAGCGCCACATTGATCAATGAGTCTCCCCCATGGCTTATACTGCGTTCCTTTGGCGTCGTCGCCCGGCTGAAAGTGCTCCTCCATAAACCGGATCAGCTGCTCTGCTTGTAGGATCTCTTTTCGTGAAACCGTCGTGACGGCGTGTGCGGTTGAGGCGTTCAAATGGTCTGGAACAAGCAAACCATATCCGCCTCCTTCCGGCCGAGAGGTGACTTCGCCCTCGCGCCAACGAGGAAACACAGAATCGAGCAGAGGATCAGCGGCCTGAATCTCATCTCGCCAGTTATGTGGAAACGTGAGCTGTTCCTCTTCCGGCACGACTATAGGCTCTGTTTGCGGCTCCCGTTCTCTGCTCATAAAGCTGGTTATGGATTGCTTCTGAGTTTGAGTGCCCACACCTGCCGGGAGCCCCGTGATAGTGGCCTACTATACATATTTTGGCGGGAAAATTGGCTATCGGAACAGTAATTGGAAAGGATCTCTCAAAAATAACATCTTTTTCCGTAAGTGGTTTCAGAAAGCTCAGTCGCGAGAAGGGCTGGGGAGAATTTTTGGGACGACTTCTCAGCTTACCATGAAGGAGAAAGACTCGATGGAGCACACTACATTTAAGAGTACATTTGAACGAATTGGCCGCGTTCTTTTACCAGAATATTCGGGAACTCGGATCATGATGATGCCGATTGTTCTCGGTGATCTGGCTTCGGTTCCAGATTCGGTTTCGCACTATATCGCAACTCTTGAAGCCCTCTTTGAGCTCGAAGATTTTTCGGGCGAAGTGGGCTATCTCACAATCGACGAAAAAATTGTCACAGCTGGTGCAACTCATCGCAGAAGCGGCCTCCATGTTGATGGAGTCTATCGAAGCGATGGAGGAGGGTGGGGTGGCGGTGGTGGCTGGGGAGGGGGACGTGGAGACCTTCGCCCGGATCCTCCGATTCCGACTGTAAGTGATGCGGATTTTCCAAAGATACAGATCCCCCTTCCGAAGGAGCGAGTGCCTGAGAAACCGATAGAACTCAAAGCAAGACAGTCTCCAAACGGAACTGGATTTGTCACTGTTTCAAGTGTTTCTGCATGTCGAGCATGGAACCAGGTCTTCGATGGATGGCCTGGGCCGGAAGGAGAGTGCGATCACCTGGCAGACCAGATCGATGAAGAGACAGGGGCCACCCTCACTCCAGGGATCGCCTACTGGCTGGACCCGCTCTGTGTTCACGAATCGCTGCCTCTCCAGCGGACTCAATCTCGGCAGTTCGTGAGATTGTCCTATCCATCAACAGCGCCCTGGTTTGAAGGCTACACACCGAATCCTAAGGGCATACGGCCAACCGGACCGATCCTCCCGCGAAGGAGTTTTATGGAACAGTAAGAGCCGTCGGGTCGGTCCTCATAGAAGATTCCGATGTAGGGCTCGATTGGGAAGGAGTCCGCCGCATTTGGTAGCGCTTGGTCTCCACTACGAACTCCGCTGGTATGCGAATGGTTTGGCCAAGAGCAAGCGGATCCTTACTGGTTATTTGGTTGATCTCTCTGATCTGGCCAACGTTTTCGCTCGAACCCGTGTACCATTTCGATATATCTTCGAGGTTCTCTTTGATCGACTTTACTATATGGAGAATATCTCCATTGAAATCTTTTCTTGCGAACCCTTGGGCCTCCATGAGTGCAAGTTCATCGAGTCCGCGCGGAACAAAAGCAGGATTTGCGAACTCCGATGGGGTCGGCTTCGGTTTCTCGGCGACAGGTTCAGAGGTCTTCGGGAGCTCTTCTGGCTCAATCTCAGGTTCTGGCGTAGGAGTCGGTGTTGGCGGCAAGGGGATGACGGGCTCGATCTTTCTTGCCACCACCATTTCACGCTTTACAGGGAAGCGGAGTTGTTTTCCGAACACGAGAAAGACTGGATCTCCCTTGACCGAGCGCGATATTCTTCTGAGAGTGAGATAGTCCTGACGTGAGATGCCGTAGGGCCCGAGCACGATCCAGTCGTGGACCGTGTCAGACTGCTGAAGTTCAGCTTTGTACACGATTTGTTCTTGAGGATAGAAGAGGTAAAGCTCCGGCCTCTCAAATCGTGGCTCTCGCACCTCGATCGCTTCTGGTGCTCCTCTCGTTCGAAAAAAACCTCGGAGCTGAGCACTCTTTTCAAGCTCACGGGAGACAAAGGCATTTGCCCCCTGGTACGGGTTCGATGGGCTGAGAGCCAATATTCCCTGACCAACAAGGGACGGGAATTCTTCAATCCGAGACGCGCAGCTCGACAAATAACAGAGAGCCACGAACATGAAAGTTCTCATAACAATAGCGCTACGGTAAGACTTCATGGTGTTTTCTTCCTCGAATCCACAAACGGGTTCTTGCTTCACAACGAGACATCCTCGAGTGAGGACGGCGCTTTCCCCCGGCTACTTTTCCCATCCTATCCAACAAGAGAACGTATTTCCGGATGCAGCGCTCTTCGCTAGTGTTTTCTCACTACTGCGTTCACTTCTCTAAAGAGTATTGTGTCATGAGGTTCCGGTTCTCAAAAGACCCAACTCGAGATGGGTACTTGAGGGGTATTTTGGCCCTCTTGGTGCTTCTTTTTGTCACAAGGCTTCCGTACCTTGGCTCGTATACCTGGATCAATGAGGATCTCTCGCTTGAACTCCTTGCAAGAACGTCCGTTCAAAAACATGGGCTCTGGTACTGGTTCTTTCATTCGTATGGGCCCAAAGTGCTTCGTCCGTTTCAACTTCTCGGTATGTATGGAGACTATCTTTTATTTGGTACGAATCTTACAGGCCGCTACCTTCACTCCCTCGTCGTGTTGTTCCTCGGACTGGCTCTGATCCTTGCTGTAGTCCAACGGATGGTTCCGGGAATCTTAGCATTTTTTGTGGTTGCACCTCTTGCTCTCTCGCGAGGTTTGGCTGAACCGCTTTTTTGGCTCTCGGACCGTCACGATCTCTATCTTCTCATGTTCTTTGGTGCCTCGCTCTTTTGTGCGGAGAAATTTCTCCTTCCCTTTCAGGACAAGGGGTATACGGCGCGTTGGGGAGTCCTCCTTGTGCTGTGTTGGTGGGGAAGCTTTTTTTCTAATGAGAAAGGACTTGTCGTCCCATTGCTGAGTCTCTTGCTTGCATCAGCGTTTAGAGGGTCTTCATGGAAGATGTCTTTGTTGGCGGGGGTTGCTGCTGCCGTTGTGAGTTGGGTACTCTATTTCGCTTTACGGTTAAGCGCAGTTGGTACCTTCATTGGGGGGTATGATGATTCGATTTTCCCCTTTTCTGGCGA
>JAGRAO010000270.1 GCA_020434565.1 Bdellovibrionales bacterium | reverse complement strand
TCTCGTGGGCAGAGGCAAGTTCTGGGAAAGAGGCAAGAGCGACAGCTAAAACCAACAAATTCCTATTCATGTATCCCCCAAGATGATTACTGATGACCGGCCCTACGGCTGAGCCACACTCTAAACCAAGGACAAGCGAAGCACTCTCGTGTTTAATGCTGACCACGTGTTCATGCAAGCTTCGCAGCGTATGACATCATCATCCTTAGCAGAACAGAAAAACTTCAGCACCGATAAAGCGAGTAGTCAGGAGCGGCCAAGTATGGCTCTCTTCTCTGGGAACTGTAGCAATCTCAATATAAACTAAGAGTTCCCTCTTCTCCCAATCCCGAATCTCTTGTTCGGAGGTACAAGAAAGTTAAACGAAAGCCAAGAGCACGGCTCAAAATCATCCTAGCGGTTTCGCCGACTCGTTTTCAGAGCTAATCTGATGAGCAACCAAAAAATCCCTGATTGTTTATCACCGATGGGAGAGAATCCTGCTATGAAGTCAGTTCGATTTGTCTTTTTTCTGCTCTTCCTTTTGCGACCTGTTCAGTGTTGGGGGCACGGGGTATCCGTTACTGAAGCAAAAATCACCCTTCGCCCTAGCGCGGTAATTGACTTACAAATCCGGTTCGACCTTGTTCATTTTCTCAATGACGGATGGTACTACCGCTCTCTTAAGACGGTCGCGAATCTTTCGGACGAGGAGTTCCAACCCATCTACAATGAGGTTGTGGAGCGCTTTAAAAAAGAATTGCTCGTAAAGGTCGGCGGGAAACCCCTTCCGTTGCACCTGAGACTTCCTACCCAACAACAGGTGCAAGAAGTTCTCAAACGACAGCTTATCGACTTGAAACTCAACAAAGGAATTCAGAATCCCCTCTACACCTACTATGATCGGCAATTCTTTCAGAGATTTTTCTTTGACTTTAGACTTCCCTCAAAAGCCGATATCTCGAATTTAACTGTGACTTTTCCAGCGGAACTGGGAATGGTTCATGTTACCTATATCGAGTCTGCGGACCAGAAGCTGCCCCCCGGAGAACAGTGGACCTATCATCCTGTTGAAACGGCTGCCGAGCGAAACTCTCCCTGATTAGTACACTCCAAATTGTTCGTGACGGGCTATGCCTGGGATTGCTCTATATTGGTTACCCCCCAATCATATGAGCAAGGTATGTGGACTCGCACTGTCCCAGAATTCCTAAAAAAGACAAGCGGAGGACAGAAAACCGCTGTCATGGTGCGTGGCACTCATTCGCGAAGAGTGTTCTTTCTTTTCGCACACAATAGAATGATTCTTTACTATCTATTCGTAGCCAACGGGGCTCAACCCAAACGCTTCGGTGTTACGCAAAATATTTATCTTCATTGAAGGAAGTCAGCTATAGCTCGTTTCAACAAAAAACGGCTCCGGTCGTAGCAGCTTTAGGTATCAGCGCTTTCGCTGGAGCGGTAGAGCAACCCGAGTCAGATTCAACAACCTGCGTTCACATCCAGGAGTTACTGAACGATCCTGAGTCCTCTCCATCATCTATTCGAGACGAGCCAATAGGAGAGAGCGCTGAAGAGGCATTCAAACCTCTCCATCAACTCGGGGACAGTTTCATAAGCGCTACTACCTTAAGGAACAGTTGGAACTGTCCCTCAATTCTCTAATTCTCTAATTCTCAAATTTCTTCAAGTGCATCAAAAGCTCTCTTACACTTGGATCCCCCAAAGAATTCGGGTCTCCGCTTTCATAGGAGCTTAACAACGCTTCAAGATGCTCCAGCCCCTTCCTCGCGTTTTCTACCCGCTCTTGGAGTTGAGTTGCCAATGGTTGAGTCGTTGACAAATCGGAGAGAAAAGCATCCCTGCTGAGAGGGCCATCTTGTCCATAAGAGAGTGTATGAATGAGACCAGCAGAAGTTTCGTCAATCGCTTGAAGAGCAAAGGCGTCAATTTCTCGAGCTAAGATCTCTTCAGCACCAACTTGAGCGAGTACCCACATCTGTTGCCGGATCGCCTCCAGCGATTGAAATGACTTGGAGAGAGCACCGGCCAGGTCTCCGATCTCCTCCAAATACTTTCGCCGCATCACCAGATGAAGATCTTCTAAAATCTCCTGTTGAACGCCTTGGTAAAGTGCCTCGTTTGCAGCGTTTGCTGTCTTAATTTCAATTCTCGCTCCAGCCAAATCTCCAAACTTCTCCAAATCATAAGGGATAGGAGAAAAAGAATTCTCTGCCGCCGTACTTTTGATAGTTATTGCTCTTTTATCAAACGACACAGAGATGTCTCCCGGGTGAGTCGTGACATACTCGTGAAGTCGCATCGCAAGAGCTTTCGATTCTTCCTGTGTTCGGTACAGATGGAAACTCACCGCATCGGCATAGGCTTCTTGAACTTGTTGCCATGCACTTCCAAAGGGAATGTCTTGCGCGGTTACCTCCACGCCTTTCGGATCTTCTGTCTTGGGCTTCCCAACCCTGCTCCAATCCCATTCGTCCAGGTTATTGAGTCGCCCGGCGTGCTTATTATATGGGGATACTTGGAAATTTCCTTTTTGAGCACTTTGAATGGAGCTCTTCGTTTTAAGCTCTGAGTGATATGAATAGGATTGACTCCAATGAGCTTCGTACAAAGCGCTCTCTGGAAGAGTCACGGTCACCTCAGCAATTTTAACTGCTCGATCCCTACCCTCGCTATCTTGAATCTGTACCTGAACAGGAAACTTCCCCTGAAGTTGCCCCATCACCTGCACTTGAGGAGAAATTGACGTCGTATTGTTCCCGAAAACCCGAACTCTCCAATTTGCGGGAACGTCCTCATCCCCATCCCAGAGATAGAGCTCAGTTAACTTTCCCGTGAAACGGGCAGCTGGAGTCTCGTCAACAAGTGTGACTCGGCGGTTGATGGCAGAGACTTCCATCTCCCCCGCAAAGGGAATGATTCGATTCCTACCCGATACCAGATCGATACGATCCGCGTTTAACAGTTCCCGAGTATCTGGATGAAGGAGGAGTTGAGCTTTATCGAGTTTAATACCCGACTGTAGCAACGGGATCTGCCCGTGCTGTCCAGTCCCTAGATTTGTTGGAGCCTCAAGTCTCGGTATGAGTACGGGCAATTGAGTTTTAAGTCGAATATCAGGAATCACAGGCGAGAACTCAATCTTAAATCTCCGACCCTTAAACTTTTTCCCGGAGTCCGCATCGACCTTAACGGTGGTTTCACTTAATCCCTCACCAACGGGCTCTACAACTACAGAATAGGTTACTCTCTCTCCACTCGGAGTAAGTGGCAAAAATGCCGAAGCGGAAGCTTGGCGCGGGCTATTCACCGCTAACTGAGGATACGTTACACCGATGTCGTTTGAAGGAATGTAGCCAAGGACGAGGGAAGCATCTTCTTGAAGCAATAAATCTGAAAATTGCTCCAACCCTGCGCCAGGCCTCAGCCCTGATGGCAATTTGAGGTCATGTGCCATCGATCCAATTGTATTTTCAGTACCGACATATGCTCTATTTACTTTCTCTAGTCCGGTCAAAGCCT
Organism: Bdellovibrionales bacterium; assembly: GCA_020434565.1. Lineage (GTDB taxonomy): Bacteria > Bdellovibrionota_C > UBA2361 > UBA2361 > RFPC01 > JAGRAO01. Next base: position 967 of record JAGRAO010000270.1, on the reverse strand, counting down.
CTCTATAATCGACCACCAGCGCACGAATCCCCTCAACCGCTGCCAATTGAGAATCTCTGTAGAGCTTCTCTCCCTGTGCAGAGAGTTCTGAAAGCAGCATCAACTCAGCAGCAGTTGGAGCCTTGTCGCCCAATCCTTGCTGCCAAGTACTGAGTCCAACAGTAACAAGTCTTGTCCACACGACGGGATTTACCGAAAAGTCTAACTCGGTACCATAGGAGAAGATTCCAGGGGAAAAACTATCCTCAGCTTTTCCTAAACTTCTCACAAAATTCCTGTCCCTTCCGGTTGCGCCTAACATGAAAGCACTCTTCCCAGGCGTGGTTAACGCCTCTTCCAAGAGAGCGATACCAGCAGCCCTTAAAATCTCCTCTTTCTGCGCGGGAGCCTCGGCAGTCCTCAAGCGCCTATTGGTATCTGCGACGATGTCACTCACATTTTGCCAAGCGAGCTCTCTTCTCGAAGCTCTTGACTCATCTGTCGTTTCATCGATGGCCTTAAGAACAGCTTGGATCCCCTCTTGATTCTGTTGAACTTGTGTAAGAATTTCGGAGAGAGTCGATTCTGTGCTTTTTCGAAAGTCAGTAATTTGCTCCTGCACTTCACCGAGAGAGGCCCGTATTTCATTCTGATTCGCTTCGAGCTGCCGCTGCATGATCGCTACCTGATCCAGGCGCTCTATTACCTCAGCGCGAAAATCTCTCATCTCTTGATTGAGATTCTCGATCTGTTCTGAAACTCCTTCTATCATCTCCATAATCTGTACTCTCTGCTCAAAAGCCACCTCTTCTGCAGTCGGCCCAGTAGAGAACAGTGAGACTATGTTTCCTATACTCGAGAAGATATTGAGGACATTCGTGAGCTCAAAGCCCTTCGCAAAAAGTTCACACGAGTTGATGTAGAGTTCTCCCGACTGCACAGTCAAAGATCCAAGTTCTGGTGATACAAATTGCCCAAGAAAGTTTCC
>JAGRAO010000269.1 GCA_020434565.1 Bdellovibrionales bacterium | reverse complement strand
TTGCCGGGAGAACTAGTACTTTGCACAATAAATACATCACGACCACGAACGTTATCGCCTATCTCAACGGAGAGCTCTCCATCACTAAAACGTACAACTTCGAGCCGACCGATCTCCCGGTTGAGCTGTCTCGAAATAGCATTGGCAAAGTTTGGATTTGAGCGACCTGAGAATACGAGAAGTTGGCGTTCCAACGGATCCCACCCACTGAATGACTCGTGCTGCTTCAAGTTGATTCTTGTCGGAACTCAACACTCGACTGGAAGCAGCACACGTCCAGCCTACTGTAGCTCCGGGGGATTCCGCTTAGAGCAGAAACATGTCGATCAAAGAAAACCGAGGTTTTCACTCTTTCGCCACACTGGCCCCGACAAATAAGTAGCACAGGTGAGCGACGAAGCATAATTTATGAGCAGGATTCCGTCATCTCTCGTTCTATTGATTCCGAATGAGGCCAAAACGCCACCCTCCAGCCAGGATTGCCGAGGATACAGACCCGGTGGGCTGAGAGAGAACAGTGGTCAGTCCTCTTCTCTTTTTTCCTGGACGCGGGATTCCTGGTTCACGACGATCCCAGCAAACGGAGAATCCCAACCCAAAAACTTTTCCGAGAGCACTCACAAAAAGAAAGGAAGAACACTGCTCCTTACGAGAAGATAATGGCTGGTCCGGGAGGACTCGAACCTCCGAATACCGGAATCAAAATCCGGTGCCTTACCAACTTGGCGACGGACCAACCGAATGGAATTGCAGCGCTCTTCGTATGAAGATTTCCGCAAAACCACAAGATGGTTATTTTGAGCAGAATTCAAAAGAATTATCAAGGAGTTGACAAGTGTGCACTTGGGCCTCAACTGGTAGCTCCCGCGTTCTCACTTTGCTCCGAAGCTCCTCTGCCGGACACCCTGGGCGATCGGAGAGAATAAAAAAACTCGAACCGGACCCACTCATGCCAAACCGTATCCCTTGAACCCCGTTGAGGTAATTCGCAAGCTCTCCGAGAGCTGGATAGAGGCACTGAGCAGGCAGAAAAAGATCGTTCGAGATAAGCGAAAGAAGTTTTGGATACGAAAGTTCAGTGTCAGAAAATTCAAAGTCCTTTTGAGAAAAATCGTATGCCCCGGTTCGAAATTCTTGAAACACCTCAGGGGTTGCCGAATGAATTTTCGGAACGATCACAACAATATTCTCACCCTTCATTCCACGAGAACAGACCGGCTTCGTCTCCTCGCCTATCCCGGAAACGCGCATAAAACCACCACCTGCAACAAAGTACGGAACGTCTGCTCCCAAAGAGAGCGCCAGTTCGAGCAGTGAGTGAGCGGAACAGTTGTGACCGAGATGCACCCGCGAAGCTTCTGCTAAGGTAACCAGCACAGCTGCCGCATCAGAGCTCCCTCCTCCGAGCCCCGCGCCCGAAGGAATAATTTTTTCCAAATGGATTTGGACGTCCAAAGGAGCTGAAAAAAGAGATACAAATTCCCGTGCCGCTCGAACGCACAAATTCGAGGAGTCATCTGGAAGTGCCGTGTGATTCGGATTCGAAGATTGAAACTCGATCCTCGGTTCTCCTTTGGCAATTTGTGCCTTCACGGTGAGGACATCAGCAAGAGAGAGCGTTCCGTTGAGCATGTTGAGGAGGTGGTATCCATCGGCTCTTCGACCCACCACCGAGAGATGGAAATTCACCTTCGCTCGCGCCTTTATGACTCGCTTAAAATGGTCCATACTCCTTCGGTAGCCTCGGCTCCCTCTCCAACCCATTCTACGTTCTGATTTTATGTCACAACTTGATACCATCTCTCAATTCGCGACAAAGCTCTCCCGGGAAGCTGGCGAGATAATGCTTGAGAGCCGCTCGAGTCCAATAGAAATATCTTTTAAAGATCGCCTTAACCTGGTCACGGACTATGACCTGCGAGTTGAGGCTTTTCTCATCGAGCAGATACGAAAGAACTTCCCAGACCACCATATTCTCTCTGAGGAATCCGAGGACGCAGCAGATCTTTCTAAGTTCTCTGGACCTCTTTGGATTCTCGACCCCATAGACGGAACAACGAACTTTGCCCACGGAATCCCCCATACGGCGGCTTCAGTGGCTTTTGCGGACGAGGGCGAAGTTCAGGTAGGAGCGGTCTGCGCGCCCTTCCTGAATGAAACGTTTTCAGCAATTCGAGGGGGAGGCTCCTTTTTGAATGAAAAACCCATCAATTGTGCATCACCCAAGGAGCTCGCCCATACACTTGTGACCACGGGCTTTCCATATGTTCGCGATGATCTCGACCCGCTGATGGCGAGAGCCCGCGCAGTCCTTGCTCACTGCCGAGACCTCAGAAGACTCGGTGCGGCATCAATTGACATTAGTTGGGTTGGATGTGGAAGGCTTGGTGCATTCTACGAAGATCTCGCCCCCTGGGATGTTGCAGCGGGGCTCTTGATAGCCCGAGAAGCTGGTGCTGTTCTCACCCGATTTTCTCCCCTCCCAAGCAGCGGAAGGTACCTTGAGCTGCCGGAAAGCTTTAACGGGACAAATATCATCGTCGCTCCGCCAACGAGTAGCGAAAGCCTTACGAAGCTTCTGAATCTAGAATTACAAAACGGTGAATTGGACTAAGGCGTTTGGGCTGTTAATCAGCGCTGTCGTCCATATAGTTATCGTCTTCCTCGCTTTCCCGAGTTGAGTATCGACGCTCTGAGTTCTCTTGTTCGGTCTTACAATCAATGCACAGCGCTGCCACTGGGCGGGCTTCGAGCCTTTTGGGGTTAATAGGCTCACCACAGTTCTCACAATCGCCGTACGTCTTGTCTTCAATCTTCTTGAGAGCGTAGTCGATCTTCTTGAGGAGGTAGGCTTCTCGCTTTCCAATCTTTGAGATGTTGGCTTGATTGATTTCAAGCGAAGCGATGTCCACAGCATCTCCACTCCCATTCTCAAGCTCTTGTTCTGAGAACTCAGTTAGGTCTGCAAGGTGTTGTATAATCTTCTTCTTCTCTTCCAGAAGTAGCTTTTGAAATTTGTCGAGCTCGCGCTTTTTCATCAATTCCTCTGCCGTTCACTTCACTCGGGATGACACCCTTCATGGATCCAGCCCAAAACAAGGCCCCAGACCATAAACTAAAAGTCCTCCGAAAGGGAACATTTGGTTTGAACATTATGGGTTCCGCGACAAAGGGCCGACAATCTGCGGAAAAGAAAACGAGAATGATAAAAGGCTGTTTTAACGACCATTTTTATCGATTCGCCACTATCCCCCCTCGATTTGAGATCCCTGAGCGCATCAGTCCCCTCACCATGGCCACAGTTCGGCATCTATGTCGTTCCTTGGTATTCCCCAAAAACTTCACGCAGCACATCGCTCATCTCGCCCAGCGTTGCATGTGCCCTCGCGGAGGCAAGAATCGCTTCGACCACGTCGCCCCCCTTTGATTCAGCACAAGACTTGAGTGCTTGAAGCCCTGCTCTATGCGCCTGTGAATCTCGCTTCTTACGATACGCCGCAAGTCTTTCACACTGCTCTCTCTCTCCCTTTGGACTGAGCGCGAGCAAAGGGGGTGCTGCTTCTTCCTCGGTACGGTAGCTATTTACCCCCACAACTCGATACTGGTCCTGTTCGACCATCTTTTGAAACTCAAAGGCGCTCTTTTCGATACACTCCTGCGGGTATCCTTCATCGATAGCGCGAAGCATACCCCCCATCCTATCGATGTGTTCGATCTGCTCAAGCGCCTCTTTCTCAAGACGGTCAGTCCATGCCTCGATGAGATACGAGCCTCCTAATGGATCTACACTGTTTGCGATCCCACTCTCTTCTGCAAGGATCTGCTGGGTGCGAAGAGCAATGGTCGCGCTTTCTTCTGTCGGAAGTCCCAGCGCCTCGTCAAAGCTGTTGGTATGAAGTGACTGGGTGCCACCAAATACGGCGGCCATCGCCTGCACAGTTGTACGAACGATATTGTTGTGGGGTTGTTGAGCGGTGAGTGAGCTTCCGGCAGTTTGAGTGTGGAATCGGAGCATCATTGATTTGGGATTCTTCGCTCCAAATCGTTCTTTCATAATCTTTGCCCAGAGCCTGCGAGCTGCTCTAAATTTTGATACCTCTTCCAAGAAATCGTTGTGACAGTTGAAAAAAAACGCCAGTCGCGGCGCAAAATCATCTATCTGCATTCCTGCACGAAGCGCAGCCTCGACATAACAAATTGCGTTTGCAAGCGTGAACGCAATCTCGTCAACTGCCGTACTCCCCGCTTCTCGAATGTGATACCCAGAGATACTAATCGTGTTCCACTCTGGGACCTTCTTCTGACAAAAGGAGAAAATATCCGTGATAATCCGTAAGGCGGGCCCTGGTGGATAAATGTATGTTCCCCGAGCGATATACTCCTTGAGCAGGTCATTTTGAATAGTCCCCTGAAGCTTTGACCACGGCACAGATTGTTTCTCAGCAACAAGGAGAAGAAAACTCAACAGGATGGCCGCGGTTGAGTTTATGGTCATTGAAATCGAAACTTTCTCCAAGGGAATTCCCTCCAAAAGAATCGCCATATCTTCTGGGGTTGAAATAGCAACCCCAACCTTTCCGACTTCCCCCTTGGAGAGAACATGATCAGAGTCTCGCCCCATTTGGGTTGGAAGATCGAAGGCGATACTTAAGCCAGTAATCCCACTCTTTAAAAGATAGTGATATCGCTCGTTCGATTCCGAAGCAGTACCAAAGCCCGCATACTGACG
>JAGRAO010000026.1 GCA_020434565.1 Bdellovibrionales bacterium | reverse complement strand
TCTTTACTTTCCCGCAATAGGTCGCAAAGCCCTTTTCTCTCAGTGCTCAATCATGATCCGATTGGTTTAAAAGCCAGGGATAGAAGAGAACGCCGGTTAGACCTTGAAGATCCTCTCCTAAATTAAGCGCTGTATCGACTCTCGTGACCATCATCGCAAAGTATTCCCTTGACGGCATCGAATACACGGTGAATTTTCGGTCGTCGGGATTTGCTCGGTACTCAAAAGTTACCGTTCCAGATTTTGTATTGAGGTTATAAAAAAGGAGGTCTTCTTGAGGGGTGACATCGTACTGGTCAATAAATCGAAGACAGCCCCAGGCTTCACCCTCCCCGATAGCTGGAGGGATGTTCTCGAGGAGAAGGCCGGTCAATTTGAGTTTCTCGATATATTTCTGCCAGGCAATTTCGAGGGGCCCATATTCAAGTGAGCTTTCAACAACATAGTTTCTTCCGTCGCTCCCGGGCAGGGTCTCCCCTGGCAGGAGTGCCCCGTTTAAATCAAAGGGCGCCGTCTTGAGGTCTTTTGATCCAAAAAAGAGGATACGTTCGCGCAGTTCAGTGAGGCAGAGACCTTTTCTTCGCTCTATCTCATTCTGGGGGAGAAGCTCAGGGGCAGCAGGACCATTCGTCGAAAATTGATCTTCACGCTTCCGGATAACCCACAGTCGTGCCGCCTCCATCACCTGAGTGAGCTCTGTCATCCTCTTTGGCGAAATGATGAAGCGGTCGTTTGGTTCAGAACCAAGCACAATATACCTATCAGCTAGTCCATTCGGTCCTGAAATAACAACTGCATCTCGAGCAGTCAGATCGACTATTTCTCTCGGACTGAGCGGCTCTATCTCGCAATTCTGAGCAAGAACTGGTCGCTGCTCCAGCCTGCTTTCAACAATCTCTTGCTGGCTCGTCCAATCTCCGCAATAGGTGTCGGTTCTCCTCGAAAGTGAAGTCTCGCACTGAACGAGTTCACTTGCGAGGGCCGACTCTGGCTCGAGAAGAGAAGGAAGCTGAGCCTCAAAGGGAGAGAGCTCCGCATGGTTCGAACCGGTCTGCGCTCCTACTGAGACCACAGTGACACTTGCTAAGGTTGCCGCTGCTCTTGAAAGCAGCGGCTGTTTCGAAGTGAGTATCATGCTCTTTCCTCTTAAAGGCTCTGTCAGTTCAGGTTATCGAGGGCGAGGAGGACGTTGCCATCTGGTCCCCCGTCCGAACTGATGATTAATGGAATTGCCACTACAGTTTTCTGTCGCAGAGGCTGTGGCGTTTACCTGGGCGTTTGAGCTTACTGTCACTTTTGAATCAAGGGCAGCAATAAGGTCATTTCTATCCAAAAACGCGTTAAAGGGCTGAGGTCGGTCGGGAGCGATCGGATGAGCTGCATATGCAACCCGAGATTGTGCGCTTCCGCCGAGGCCGAAAGAGCAATAGCGCCCGTCTTCTGGATCAATAATGTCTTGGCAACTGAGGGGTAGAACCGCCCTATCTGGTGCGCACGGTTTTGTAGTGGAGACAACCTCAGGCGTTGGGTTCGAAATGGTGTGAACCGTTTGACTATAGATGACTTTGGCTTCAGCTGAAGCATGGCACTGTGCCTCTTCTGAGCCGCTATTACAGCCCGAGCCGTTAACACTCACTTCTCCTTGGGAGTCTGCGAATCCTGAACCAAAAGCAGTACTTTTCGCATAGGCAAAAGCATCTCCCGAAGCAGTAAAGGAACACGAATCACAGCAGTAGAGGTCTGTGAGGTAAAATGCGACCGATTCTGTGGCATAACCACTTCCGGAAGCTGCAGCGCTTCGGTATGAAATTCGCGAATCAAATCTTGGATCAAAGACGTTTTGATCTCGAGCCACTTCCATGAGGTAACTATTCGCGAAGCCGTCGCCTGTCGCTCGTGTAATGATAGGGTCAGCGGCAACGTCAAGGCGGGTTCGCCATGAAGACTGGGGTGCTCCCGGCGGTCGAGTTACCTGTATATCAGCTTCGGGAGCCCCGGCGTAGGTCTTCTCAGAAGTTGCATAGGAGAAAACCAACTTATCCCAAGCACAGGTACAGTCCTCACAAATTTCACTCACAAAGAGTCTGTGGCAACCATCTCCCACGCAAGAATCTATAACCTGAATTCCTTCCGGAGAGGTCCAGAAGTCGCGTTCTTGAGCAGACGAAACATCTATAAAGCTTCGGAAATCGACCTCTGTATCATGTTGCATCCCTCGTGCGGCGATGGCGACCCACCGGGGACATTCGGAGATTTTTTGAAGGGGTTGCACCGTTGCGAATTGAATCGGGAGGATAACGTCCTCGTTCACTGGGAGCATAGTCGGGTCAAAAGAGTATCCAAGGGAGGAAACGAGAGATTCAGTCAGAGGCACTTCAGAATACTCCTGTACCGGGACAATTGACTGTTCGTTGATTGTGCCGTTCTGATCGATGAAGGCAACTCGGATACGATCTAAGGAAAGCTCTGTCATCGCATCTGCTGGACTAGAAAGTACGACTTTCCCAGAAAGAGAGATCGTCCCCTCTTCTTCGTTCACCTGGCATCCATACTGTCGAAAAGTGGAGTTCAGTTCACCGTACGGTCGTTCTCGAATTTCGAAGCGGAGAGAACCACTCCCCTGATTCCCTGCGCGATCTGCTACTACACTCGTAAAGCTATAACTTCCGAATTGCTCGGCTACCGGCTCGTCGACATTACACGCCGATGACGGATCGGCTTCGCAAGCGACGTCGTCCATTTCGAGATCCTCTTGGTCGAGGCTTCCATCGACGTTGTCAAATGCGGACGAATTAACCCGGACCGAAATAGGTCCAACAACGTACGGTTCTCCCCACGGGGATATCTGCACATCAGTATCCGTCTCAAGGGAAAGGTGAACTGCTGGTGGGGTCGTGTCGCGAAGCTTCAGTGAGAATGTTCCATGATGATCTTGGTCGTGCCCCGTAAAGCGAACGAGAATCTCGAGGTCGCCTTCTCCGAGAAATTCCGTACCCTCGCCTGGTGTTTGCTCGGTTATCGTGAATCCCTGATCTTGATAAATCACCTCCATTCCCTCGAGATCTGGAACGGTGTACTTTCCCTTCGAATCGAGACTTACAAGGAGAGCTTTTCCTTCTTCGGGCGTTGCGAGAAAATATCCGTCCTTCGCCATTATTTCCAGAAAAAGCTCAGAATTCTCTGCTGAAATGTGATTGTAGAGAGAACACCATAACGTCATTCCCGCAATCAACTTGTATACAATATGAGCTAAAGAACGCTTTCTCTTTTGCCTATACATCAGACACCTCCTAAGTCACTTCTTGTGCTTCAGACTCGAACTCTCTTTGCTTTCGCTGCAGGTATGATTAAACCGTTTTGAGGAAAACAGCTCCGGGAGCGGAGATAGCACAGTGTGACCACCAGTTGCTCTTTAAAAAACTATAGAGAGGAAAACCAGAGGAGCTCTTATGTGAGCTCCTCGCGCAGCTGAGTCGCCGGGGTTGTACCGTGCAAAATGCACAGTGTCAAGCTCGGCGCACTGGAATTTTTCTTTCGCGTGTATTTGAGTCACGTCCTGCAATGCCAGGTAAAAGAAAGAGAGAATGAAATTAGCCGAATACAGCTACGATTCACTCAGCTAAAGAGTACAAAGGAACATGAGAATCAGGGGAAACTGGCTCGGGTGCCGAGATAAAAATTTATCGAAGTGTACGAGCCTTCCATGTATCGGAAGTGAGTTCAAACAGCTCAGTCTCCATGAATTGAGGATCCATATAGCTCCCAGGCTCTCGCCGAAGAAAGCTCGCCCCACTTTTTTCTTTTATCCTTCGAGAGCGAGCATTGCCAACTGCGTTGGCAAAGATAAGCTTTTCAAAGCCCAAGAATTCAAAAGCGTAGTCTGTAACCGGGGAAACCGCCTCCATCATATATCCCTTCCCCCAAAAAGGCTCTCCGAGCCAAAATCCTCGATTCGACGGAGTGGCCTCGCGAGACAACTCAATAGCTCCTATCAGCGCACAGTTGCTTTCTTTAAGAGTAATGGCCCACATCCACTTATCGATTCCTTGGCGAGGGGCAATCATTGTACGGATAAACTCGCTCGCGCTCCCTTTTGGATAGGGCCACGGCACTCCGGCGGCGAGGTAACGGATGACTTCGTAGTTCACGAAATATTTTTCGTAAGCTGGACCGTCCGCTTCTCTGACCTCTCTGACAATCAGCCTTTCAGTTTCAAATGAAGGAATTTTCTCAGTCATAGGAAGAGGATTCTCGCATCTCTCGAGAATAAAAGAGAGTGTCTTTTGAGGTTGAAGCCATGAATAAGGTGAATCAGGTCTGGCTGTATTCCGGCAAAGAGCAAAGATTCCATGAGAGTCGAGAGCGAAGAGACTCTACTCTCAACCGCTGCATTTGATCGGTTTTTTCTTCGGAAATTGGCGTGGACGGGCTTGAGAACATAGACCTTATCCGGGGCGTCTTGGCACCGGCAGGAACCTCTTTGCCTCACTTACCACGCCTTTCCTCTGCAAGTTCAGCAATCGATTGCTTTACTCTCAGGAAAGCTATCGGCTCTCGTCAAGAGAGCGGGGTTCCGATCAGGATCTGGAGGAAAGCGGCTGAAGTTGATTCGGGAGAGACGACGAGATTTTCATCCTTCGCCGGGTCGTACTCTTTCCACTTGCACCGCTTGTTGTCCGTACACTTGGCCGGAGGATCGAGGTCACAGTCCCTCTTTTCGCAGATCGACCCATTTATGCGCGGACACTCACACCGGCCGCTTCCAAGAATCGATTCGCTTTCGACATTGTAGTCGAAGCGGAAGGATCCAGGTTGCATTCCTTGAACCGGGTACATCATCGGTACCGTGAGGTCGAGCCGCACGACACCACTTCCCATGAGCGCCAGCTCGCCTTCGAGAAGGGGCTTCTCGTCGGCAGACTCGGTAAAGGTTCGGAAGACGATTCGATTGCCGTTAAGAGAGGTCTGAAGCTCTCGTTCGGCGAAGAGAATTTCGTTGCCCTGGTCGTCAAAGACCTGGTGGACCGCGAACATCTTATCCCCGTTGTAGTACAACGTGGTTTCGAGTCGTCCTTCGGGTGATTCGTGGTTAAAATCCACTTCGAAAGGCGGAAGTTCAGGCACATCGGTATGAACGATCAGAGACCGTCCGACAGTTGAGCCTCCAGACGAAGCGCTCACCTGGACAACGAGTCCGAGTGCGAGTAACGCACTGCAAAGCAGAGTTCGCATGACATGATTCCTTTTCTGCTGTCAGGAATGTGAAGGGAAAACCAAACGATTGGTTATTTGGTATCTACCTCCTCTCCTTTCGAGGGTGGCTCCTCGATAAGAATGCCCAGTGAATGCGTGGCTTCTCGTTCAGCGAGAAGTTTCTCCGCTTCCTCATGGGAGAGCGAAGTAAAGGAGTCGTAGGAGCGTGTGCGTTGGATATCCCCCCTGACACTCGTTCGACTCAAGAGAGCGAGTTTTCCGTCTTTCCGAACGAGCTTCATCTTATAGTCCCAGTCACGATCTGGTTCCTCCGTGTCACACACTTGCAAGATAAGTGTAGCGCTCTCGACATTCTGAGAGAGCTTTGAGACAGGAATCAGGTTCTCAAGCGCGCTCGTCGCATATGGAGCATCTTTCCCTACCCACGTTTCGAGCAAACTCCCAAACCAACAATTCGTGTAGAACACGCTGTCAACCGGGATGTCTGTTGCCCCAAATGGGGTGTCAGCCGATTGAACCGAACGTGTCCAGGTGTCGGCTTCTGTGCGGTAGGAGAAAGAAAGCGTTCGTGTGGCGCGATCAAACCGCATATGGAGTGCTGGTTTTTGCTCCGAGCTGTCCAAAAGCTCAAGAGTTTGTTCTGATGAGAGGGTACGGAGATCGACTTCATTCTCTCCAAAGTCCCAAACAAAGAGCAGTAGATCGGAGGGAGTCATGACCACTTCGAACGCGATCTGGCTCAAGAGCGAGAGATCTTTGTCTTCAGTGACACGGCCTGGTGTGGTGAGTCGTTCGTTGAAGACTCGGCCCACCATGTGGAGCCCTTCGCTCTGCTGAAGCTGGTTGGAGAAAGTCGTAAGGAGTTTTCTCTCCTCTGACCGCTCCTTCGGCTCGTCACCGTAGCTTTGGCCGCTCGCAAGGAAGAGAACCGCCCACGCCACAAGTGCGATACAGCTGACGATCGCTCGGAGAGATGCCAGTCTGGAAAGATTTTTTCTCCCTGTGGATGATGAGAGCATTGAGAAAACCTCCTTTATGGGTAAAAACCTTGGGCTCAAGCCCGGACCACGTATGGGATACGTGATCAGACAACGTTGAATCTCGGAGAGAGTCACCGCCGCGATCACTTCTACTCGAACGATATTTTCTTCACTCTATCGGTTTAAAGATTAATATGCTAGTATTTAGCGTTATTGGTGATTCCCCGAAGTGTGCTGGAGCGTTCGTTTTTATCTTATAATGTCGCTATGTTAGCCCATCGGAATCTTCCTGCGTTGGAAAAGAGAGCTGGTCGTATTAAATTTCGTTACTATTTTCGACCAGAAAGTTTCCTTTCCTCGGCGTTTTAAAAGCTACTGCAATAGCTAAATTATAGCATTTGAATGCTTTCTTCCGGCACCGTTCTTGTTTGTAGGATTGCGAGAGCTCACACCGTAGTCGAGATGCCTAACCCTTTATAGTTACGTTCTTTTTTTTTCTAAAGTTCAAGTTACTTTACAGCCGACCCTAGCTCTGCGGAGATAGAACGATGTAGCACACACGAGCTTTAGGCATCGTTTTAGCATACTGCTTGACGTGAAGAGATGATTGGGAATCCTGAAAGACAGCTGCGGTGTTTGAAGTCAGTCATGCGCCCAATCGTTCGCTTTGCGTTAGGCCGATCGCAGACCTATCAAGACTTCTGTCTCATCGCTAAAGAGCTCTTTTTTGAGCTTGCGCAGGAAGAAGTGAGAAAATCGGGCAAGAAATTGAGTCGAAGCGCTCTTTCACTCGTTACTGGCTTAAATCGAGCCGAAATTCAGAAACTCTCGAAAGGTGACCATGAGGTCCAAAGCAAGTTCAGTGTCCTCGTGAAGGTAATTGGTCAGTGGGAACAGGACCCCGAGTTTTTGACGAGCAAGAAAGAACCTCGGATTTTGTCAGTTGGAAACGACGAAAGTGAGTTTGCCAAGCTTGTTGGAAAGGTCACCACTCACGTTAAAGCTCCTGCCGTCTTAAAACAGCTTGAGCGCATTTCGGCAGTCGAAGCAACCCCACGTGGCCTTCGATTAGTCAGCTCGATTAAGGGCTCGACTGTGAATCCCGAAGAGGCCTATGAGATTCTTGGCAATGATATTCAGTCTCTCCTCCGAAATACGGATGAGAATGTTCTCCGGCCGAGTTCCCCACCCCAGCTGCACTTAAGAACTGAGTATGATAACGTTCGAACCGACAAGCTCCGAGAAATTCGTGCCTGGCTCATTACCGAAGGAAAGCGATTTCATCGCAAGGCACGAGAATACCTTTCAAGCCACGATTTGGATGTTATTCCGGAGAACGACCTAAAAAAGAAAGTAGCTGGAGGAGGAAAGGTTTCAGTTACTCTCTTCAGTATGACCGAAGAGAATTCTCCCACCGCAAACGTGCAGCAGGAAGCGTCCTAGTGGTCTTCCGAATGAAAGTTCTCAAGCGGAAGACCACAGAAATCCTTTCGAACACCAGCAAGGACCAGATCTCTTAAATTCGGCTTCCAGAGAACTCCAGACTTCCCCAGGAGTTCCGCATACTGGAGTGCCCCTTCAAGAAGAAGTCTCAGTGAATCCTCTTCACTTTTACCTCTTGGAAGACGCAAGGCATCGATTTCCAAGACCTCGCTTTCGGGCTCTTCAAAACATACGACACCTCGCAAAACATCAGTCCCTTCGTCTACGAGGACCAAGGTGAGACCGTCAAATCGACTAAACCCAGCAGCTCCACTCATTGTTGCCGAGCCGAACATCGTGTTGGCCTGATTTGAATGACCAACGGTATGAAGCAGCCGGACCTCTCGCCCGTCCCTCTTCAGTATAATCGGAAAATCTCCCTGATCTCGGAGGGAGAGAAAGCTGTTTATTCTCGAAAGTCGCTCGCGAAAGCCATCAAAATCAGTTTGAACACCGAGGTCGGACAGTTCTTCGTCAGTCGATTCAGAGTAGTAGCCAATCGCTGCTCGCAAAGACTGAGGAATCTCCTTTGTGGGTATCGTGAGAAGAAGGGAATCCAACACATCCCTGCACTGGACGAGATTTAATGCGCAAAAATCAAGAAGAGTGCCTCGTATCTTTTCATCATCGAGACAGAAAGTGAGTGCATCAAGGGCTGAAAGGGAGGTCGAAGTGCCATGTTTAAAGTGTTCGTGAAGAATCTCTCGAAAGTCAACTGACGGATCCGGGCGTTCTTGTCGGTCACACATCGCTTGAAAGAATCGGGTTGACTCGCGTTTACTTCCGGCGCTGAGAGCCTCATCAAAAAGATCGCGAAGAAAGTAGCCTGAGCCAGTACCAGGAATTGCGGCGAGAGTAGCTCCCGTCTCAAGAGCGAGGTTTCCGAGGAAAGAATCCTGAAAGATCGAGATGAGAGCATCGATTTCTCTCTCGTCGTCCGATTTCTTCCACCTTTCAGGATCGGAATCCCCTTCGGAATTCCATTCCTCACCTTCATTTTTCAGCGTTTCAAGCGCAATCTCTGCTGGTCGAAAAATAGCTGCTATATAGCGATATCCGTCGACAAAAGTTGAGATAAATTCATCTGACACTACTCTGTTCTCGGGAGGAAGACTGCGCAGTGATCGACGAACCCACTCTGCTGTTGCGACATGTTGATAGGCATAAAAATGCTCGAGCGCTTCAAGATCCGCTTTCGTGAGAGATTCAAGCACTGGTGATTCACCAAATTCTTCCTTCAATGCAATAAGCTGCTCGATATAGTTTTGTATCAGCGATGGAAGGAGTTCTGCAGCCTCGTTTGACTTCATCTCAAAAGGGTTCTGGGCGAGGTGCTCTACCGCCTCAGCGAGTGTAAAGATCTTCTGCGGTCGAATACCAAACGGGACCTCTGGATCCGGGATATGAGCAGTGGCTTCGAAACGAACTGCCAACTGAAGCTTGCCGGTCGAGAGTGCTTGAACAATCGGATCCTGAATAGGGATGAGAGAATCTCCCTCAAGGGGAGGTTGCGAATGCTCTCTCTCAAAATTGCCGGATTGATACTGCATGATCCGTCACCGCTAAAAGTTTGAGATCAGATAGTACCTTGAACAAAAAAATTACTGAAACGATTCGGCAAACTTTAGCATGCGGCGGCAATCAAATGATTCATTCGACCCTAGGAGCGACGAAGAGCTCGGATTAGTGTCCGTGCCCTCCCCCTGGATGTGACTCACCCACAATTTCAATTGTGATAGCTTGAGCTCGGCTGCTCAGTTTTGAGACAGCTTCAGCTACTGAACAGAGATACGGTTGCGCATCTCCGCAGGTACCAGGAGCCTCACGCCCAACATATCCTGCAAAGTACGTGAAATATCCATCCAAAGACTGGAAGCAATCGTTGTTCACATTCGCAAGACAGAAATTATGTCGAACAGAAAGATTTGATATATTGGGCGGCGGGTTAAAGTAGACCCCTCCAGCTCCATCGAGTGGCTCTTTGTGGCCAGTAATCTTGGCAGCAATTGCTCCGGGGACAGGGCGAGACTCTACAACATAAAGAAGTGCAGCGGCAAAATGAGCTTCTGAACCCAGTTGAAAAGTAGTGAAATGAACTTCGAGTCGTCCATACACCGGGACATCTTTTTTACAGGTTTTTACTTTTCGGAGAATTGCTTGCAATACGACTCGACTACTCGTGATTTCAGCGGCTTTTAGGTCCAATCTCTCGATCGTCTCGTTTACCTCATCTACCGCTTCAACTGAGATTGGCAATTTATTCTGAAGATTTTTGAGCTTTTTCTTTTGTCGTTTGATCTGCGCTTGGAGCGTACGTCTTCGTCGTTCGGTGTTTCGAATCGCCTTCTTAAGTTTTCCTTTTGCACCCTTTACAGTAAGAGATTTCTGAGAGTCAGAAGAAGTGCTCTTTACGAGAACCGAATTGAGCTTTGGATCTCCAAAACGGACGCACTCGTATGTCTCACTGGTAAGCGGATTGACTCCCAGAGTTTCAAAGTTTTGAGCTTTGCCCTCTGAGACAAAGGCGGAGAGCGAGATGAGCAAGACAAAAAGAGAATGTTTCATTACGACTCCAGAATGACGCATCGGTCGCTATTTGAGCTGATATGCCGTCTCTCGTAAAGCATGCGGCACTTTCAGCCCGGGAATTTATCGAAAAACATAAAAAAGTGGTGCAGATTGCGGGTTTCCCAGAGCCGTCTGTCCGGCGGGAAATTTTCATTCCAGACGGTCAAGCACGGACTCTGCTCTTCATTTACGTTTACCCCAAAGCGGTTCTTTTTGTCCTGGCTCCCCACTCCGGCTATTCCCTTTTTACGGCTGAAGATATACAGATCGGAAAGTCGTTCTAGGAGGGACTGGGAGTTGCATTCGCCACTTTCCCCGGATGTCGGTGTGCCATCTCACTTCGAGTCTCTAGACTCGCTTAGCCTCCTCCACGTACCTGAGCGTGAAAAGCCAATCGCTCAGCTCCCTTCGCTCCTTTGCTTCAGAGACGATCCTACCAATGTTGATTTTCATTATTTTCGTCAGGTAGCTGGGTACAACACTATTCTTGGGGGCAGAGACGTAGTTGTCATGCTTCCAAGAGAGCTCGAACAGGATCCGAACCGAAAGTTTCCAGCAGTTTATATGCTTGATGGTGAGAACCTCTTTGAGGCTTTCCCCTCTCGCTCGCCGGTTCCCCGCTGGCAAGTTGCGAGGACTTGTCGGGAGCTTATCGACAAGGGACAGATGGAGCCAGTGATCATTGTTGCGGTGTTCAACGGAGGGAAAGCTGCTCGAGAGGCTGACTATACCCACGTTCCTCACCCCGAGTGGCCCAGCAACTCAACTGGTTTTGCGCTGAACTTTAGTCGATTTCTCTTTCATCAACTCATGCCCGCGATTGATGCTCTCTACCCAACTGAAAAGTCTCGGGCTGGCATTATTGGTTCTTCGCTCGGTGGACTGTTTAGTTTATTTGCAATGAGTGAACATCGGGGAATCGTCTCAAAGGTAGGAGCGCTCTCTCCATCTCTGCAATGGGATGAGGGAAAACTCATCAACCGGTTTGAGCAGATAGATCGGGGTGAAGATATCTTTCTCGTCGCAGGGCAACAGGAATCTGCCCCTTTGCGAAACTACACATCGCGGCTCTATCACCTTCTTCGTGGAAACGGCTGGAACGTGTCGACGCATTTTCAGGGCGCGCTTGACCCGAACGGGTCGCACAATGAGATATCCTGGCGATCGCAACTCAAGCTCGTTTTGCCCTTCCTCTACCCAAAACTCTCGAAGTAGTTTCAAAAGTCTTGGCAGTCTGCGTCTGAAGCTGCTGTGCCAAGAATAACAACCTGCATCTGGCCTAAACGGTCTGAGAGTACTGTTACGGATTCATCAAGAGAACACTCAAATGCTGGAAGCACCGAGGTACATGATCCGGGGGCTTCCTCTCCTCCATTACCAGCAAAGAAAGCGTATGCACCTGTAAGGCGCGCAAGGCATTCGTTGTTCACTGTGCCAACACACGGATTCTGAAAAATTGAGAGCGCGCTGATCTCAGGTGCTTCCAATTGATAGAATCCCCCCATGTTGGTTATTCGTTCACTATTTCCAGAAACGGTCGCACACACAACTTGATGACCTGTCGGGACCGATTCGAGTTTGAGGGCGATTCCTGCGTAGAAGTATTCTCCGCTCGATGAGACGTCGCTCTCGTATGTTCCCTGATACAAAATAAGATTCCCTGGGGTCGAATCAAGTTCGCCACATTCTCTTATCGCAGTCGCTATATCTCGCAAAGTCGAACGATCGCTTTTTAGCTGTCCAAGTTTTGTTTCGAGATCCGCAATCTTCTCGTTTGTACGCTTTAATTTCTGAGCGGCTTTAGAGTCGGGAATTCCTGCACCGAGCAAGCTCCGACGGAGTCTCTTTTGTGCACGAAGCCGACCTCGCACGAGGTCAATCCGTCGTCCGAAATTATTAATTCTCTTCCTTACTTTTCGACTTGCGACCTTGCGACGAAACGTGACGGTTTGATTTGAGTCATTATCAACAATATTTATTGAATTCAAAGACGAGTCGGCGAAACGAACGCACTCATACGTTTGATTGGCAGTGAGGTCAGTTCCAATTTCCGTAACGCTTAGTTCGTCACCTGCATATGCAGATCGAACCAAGCTTTGACAAAAGAGCGCTGTTGAAAGAACAAGAAGTGCAGAATGTCTAAAGGGTTTCATATTCTCCTCTCCAAGAGATTTTTTCGAAGCACAAACTGACTAGCCGAGAGTAGCGAAGAGTGCTCTCTTTCTCCAATCGTTTCCCAGGCCTTGCCAAGGTTTTGAAATATAGAGCTTTTTCACGACGTAAGAGTCCGCTTGCCGCTCGAGTGCGCTTTTCTTTCTCCGCTGTTGGATCAGAAATTCTCGTAGTTGATTTAGCCAAAACGAGCAATCTGTTGAAATTCCGCTTCACCTTGTCTTCTGAGAGACCCGATACAACAAACGAGAGCTTCGACGGAACGAGGGTCATCAAGAAACGATATGGATATCGCCCAATACGCTTCAGAACGCGCGGTAGTAAACGCCCAGAACGAAGCCTCTGTAAAAGTCTTCCAAGGTGCTCGCAAGCAGCAAGAGGCAGTGCTGAACATACTGTTATCAGGTATCGAGCAGGTGACTCCCCGCGCTCCAGAACAAACTGGACAAATTCTAAATATTCAGGCCTAAGAGCAACGCAAGTTAGCTTCGGGGACAACACACCGCATCAACGCGCAAAGCAAAAACGCTCGTTGTTGCAAATCTATTCGCTGTGACCTCAACACCAACCGGAACGCCACTTCCAAGTAACGAGATTGCACGCACGGTCGCAAGAAGGTTTGGATCAGGGTTTGGAACAAAAACATTTGTGTCGTTCGCATCAAAGCTATAGGTCAACATATATTCGGTCGAAGCGTTGCAGGTTGGCGCAGCACTCAATTCAGAGTCAGAAGGGAACACAAAATTTGTATCGGTGACCGAAACAGTTCGACAGTTTTCAATGGCAAGCGGACCCTCCGCTCCAGTGTCTCCAGCGGTGCCTTTTGCGCCGGTTGCCCCTTTTGCTCCGGCTGGACCTTTCGGACCAGCTGCGCCCGTCGGGCCTGGCACAGTCAACGAAGATGGATAAAATGCTTGGATTTGAACAGCGCTCTCGGTTTTTCTACATCGCTTCCGCGCCACAAAGTCGCCGGTTTGCGTTTGGCACACCTTCCTTACACCAGCCTCAGCAATTGGAGGAAGGAAGAGCAGGGTTCCGAGAAGCAGCACTACAAAATTTCTTATCTTCATCTCTTACATCGCTCCAAAGTCTAGCGATTACAACACACAATAAATGCCTGAACCTGAACAGGGTTCGCAGTCGCCGCTTTAGCCGTAACTTGAGCGCCAACTGGAACACTTCCATTTAAGACAAGATCAACTGAAGTAATCACAGGTACTCCAGACGCTCCACCGCTTGAGGCATAGCTCCAGTTGTACATGAACTGGGTATTGATGTTGTTACACTGAGCGGTCGAACTCGGGGCAGGAAGAAAGAGGCTCAGTGGGCCCGATTTTTCATAGCAAGAAGAGACATTCAAAAGGCCTTGAGGACCAGTATCACCGGTGTCTCCTTTGGGGCCGGTTGCTCCAGTAGCCCCTTTAGCACCTTGAGGACCAGCTGGCCCCTGAGGGCCCTGGGGACCGACAACACTTGAAAGTCCAATCGAGTTTAAGCTCTCCACGTTGAGGCGAGTCTCTGTCTTTCGACACCGCTTTCGGACTTTGAAAACGCCAGTGGAGTTGGAAACACAAACAGAGCCAGCCGCTGCAAAAGTGACACTGGGAACAAATGCTCCGACTACAAACGTGAAGAGAGAGAGGTTAAGAAGAATACGAAAAACTCTCACGGCGAATATCCTTATGAGATAGGTGAAATAAACTCCAGCCAAAGAACGAGGTGAAATTCAATGACATGCGTTATGAACTGACAGAGAGTAGCATGGCATAGGGGGCTAATCTCTAGAGAGAGAAATGAATTTTCTGGACTTTTAAGAACGCCAAGGCCAAGGGAAAACCCGATTAAATTCTTGGAAGGAATCAATATTTTCAACCAGTCAATTCGCCCTCCCCTTTATCCGACAAGCAAATAGCTCATTGCTTTTTCTCCCCTCCTCCTCCAAGAATCTGCCACGCCTTTTAGAGTACCCCATTCTATGAACGCAGAACATTCAATTTCCGTTGACGAACAGCCAAGGCTTTCAGCTATTACTGGTCTCTCACCAGAAGCAAAGGAGTGTATCGCTCAGGCAGTACACACCCAACATGTCGATGGAGGGGAATATATTTTTCAGAGTGGAGACGACGGAGACGCGCTCTTTTTTATCGATAGCGGCACAGTTGAGCTTTACGTAAAGGATCATGCGGGTGGAAAGATCGTACTCTCAGTTCTTGGAAGCGGCGAAGTATTCGGAGAGATCGCCGTTTTGGATGGTGGATCAAGGACAGCTTCCGCGGTCGCGCTGACCGATTGTCGCCTTCAAAGACTCGAACGTCCCGAATTCGTAAAGCTCTTAAAGACAAATACAGAGCTGGGATTAGCGTTGTTGTCTTTGATTGCAACCCGCCTCCGAGAGGCGGATGCGATGCTCCGAAGTCGAATTGTGCGAAACCCAAACGAGGAGGTCAAGGACGAGCTCTCTTGGATGCAGAAAATTGCAAGTGTGATAGCTGACTTTAGTGGGAGCATTCCATTTCTCTTTCTTAATTTTTTCTTCTTCTTTTTCTGGATTCTTTTTAACGTCGATCTCGTTCCAGGTGTTGAAGCGTTTGACCCATATCCATTTGGCTTTCTCACCATGGCGGTTTCGCTTGAGGCAATCTTTCTCAGTATCTTCGTGCTGCTCGCTCAGAACCTCCAGGCTGCAAAAGAGCGTATACGAAACGATATCGAATACGATGTAAACCTCAAAGCAGAGCTTGAAGTTTCGCAGCTTCACGAGAAAATGGATAAGCTCGCCGAGATGCTCTCAAGAAAGCTGAAGTGACCCGACTCATATGAGCAGGCAGCGGCAGCTCTTCAGGAAAATCCCTCTAATAGTCGGTCACATCTTGACTACAAGTTCCCCTGCTCCCAGGCAGACCGAGGAGATTTACTCTCATCTCGTTCATTTTCACTGTGAGCCGAGCGATGGCCGCTTCGAGAGAACAGCGCCAAGGAGTGGCCGTTCCACAAGTTCCAGGATTGAGAGTCCCTCCGGCTCCTGATATCGAAAATGCGTAGAACGGATGTCGTTCCACACAATCGGCCGAACGATTTCGTTTGATGCAGAGGTTCGACACACTCTTGTCGTTGACATACGGCCAAGGGTAACTCGTTGAGTTACTCATTCCCTCTATGACGTCAGAGCCCCCGTCGATCTGCGCACAGACAGAACCGCCTGAAGGATATTTACTCACTTCATAGATGAGAAGCGCATAGAAAGTCAGATCAGGATCCTCTTCCGGAATATAAGAGGAACCAGGTCGATGATAAATCCCACTAATTATCTTCAAATCGCCAGAGAGCGGGGCATCTTTTGTGCAACGGGAAATACCGTTTATGAGCTCCTTGAGAATTGAAATGTACGCCTGATGTTGCTGAATCTTGGCTTCATACTCAGCTGCCTTAGCGCGAAGTTTTTTCTTCTTTTTCTGATTCGGTACCAGAGAGTTGTTCAGTGCCCGAAGCTCTTGATTGACTCGAGACCTTTTCTCTCGAAAGTTGTTTCGAACGCGAATATTGCGCCGCACTTGCTTTTTAACTCTTTTCTTGGCGCCCTTGATTGAGAGATTGATCTGTTTTCCCTCTGCCAATTTCGTCACGAGAATGGTGTTCAGGGAGGGATCACCAAAGCGTACACACTCATACTGCTCGTCAGTGGAGGAATCGATCCCAACTTGGTCAAAATTTTGAGCCCAGAGCTCAGCAGAAAAGAAGAGAAAAGCGAGCAGAGCTACAGCATGCCGAATCATCATGGCTTCCGTTAAATACTTAGTCTCATGAAAGACTAGTAGAAACCATCACCTCGAATCAAAAAATTACTTTGAATGGCGTTATCTCAAGAGGTTAGAGCAATATAGATAGCTTTTCGCATTCAAAAGTTCCCGTTCCGTCGCCTCTCGTCCAAAAGCCCCAATAATTATCTGGTTATTTCAGCCTGATAGCGGCTTCGGGAGAAATTCTTGCGTTGGTCGAGAGGGGTGTGATATATTCCCATCATAAGGAAGATGCCTTTGTGCCAAGCAAAAACGAAATCGTTTCTTCAGGGATTCGCCTTCTGCTTCGTCCAGTGCTGCGACTCTGCGTGCGAAACTCGCTCAAGCTCCAAGAGATCGTAGAGATGGTAAAGCTCGTGCTCATTCAGGTGGCAAAAGAAGAACTCAGTAGGAAAGATCAACCCGTGAGTGAAAGTAAACTCAGCGTCATTACCGGAGTACATCGTAAAGATGTATCTCGTCTTGAAAAGGCGGGGGGAGATTATAAGCGCCCTGATAACCAGATCGCAAAAGTCATGACTCAATGGCAGTGCGATCAACGTTTTACAACAAAAGCTGGAAAGCCCCGAATGCTTGACTGCAGTGGCAAAACAAGCGAGTTCGCCGATCTTGTCGCTTCGGTAAATGGTCGCGATGTCAGTAGCTACTCCATTCTCTTTGAGATGGAGCGAATGGCCCTCGTCGAAAGAAGCGGAACGAAACTGAGACTAAAGGGTCGTGATTTTATTCTCGGTGGAGACCTTGAATCCGGTTTTAGGGTTCTCGCCGAGGACACAAATGATCTCATATCAGCGGTCGAAGAGAATCTTTTCGAAGAGAGTGCCGAAAAGAATCTTCACCTGCGGACGGAGTTTGATCGAATCCCGCTTGAGAAGCTCGAATCAGCCAAGAAGTGGCTACTCGAGCAGGGGAGCCTGTTTCACAAAAGGGCTCGTCGATACTTCAGCACCCTTGATCTGGACACGTCTCCAAAAAGCAACAGCAAAAAAGATAGAGCATGTGGACGGGTAGCTCTAGGAACATTTGGCATTACAGAAGAACTTCCGACTTGCTCAGAGGAAAAAAGATGAAAAATGGAAATCTCATTCAGATCTTGCTTGTACTTTTGCTCGGTATTCTCTCGGGATGTGGAGGAAGTACCCAAGGGACTGGTGGCGTTGCAGTCGAAGGCAAGATTTTCCGCACGAACGGTTCTGCACTTCAGAATTTGACAGTCACAGTCCTAGAAACTGGGGACTCAGGAATAACCGATCAGAACGGAGACTTTACTATTTCGACGAGCCCGGTTTCTCAAGCGTCACTTCTCATTGAGGGTGGAGCTATCAATACACAAGTTCAGGTGAGAGATATCCCTCCTACTGCTCGCTCTGTTCGCGTTGCGATCGCGATTGAAGAAGACACCAATTCGAGTGAGATTCGAGAAGTTGAGATTGAAGAACGGGAAGAGTCCTCGAGTGGTGGTTCTGGAAGTAGCTCTTCTTCTGGCTCAAACGGCAGCAGTGGCTCCAGCAGCAGCTCTGGAGGAAACAACAGTGGATCTTCTTCGGGAAGCTCAAGTAGCTCGAGCTCAGGAGGAATGAGCAACTCTGGATCTGGCACTGGAGATGATTCTGGCGATTCGCACGATGATTCAGGGAGTAGCTCTTCCAGTTCCAGTTCAGGTGAGTCACACGGAGGAGATGATCGAGATGATGAATCGTCCTCTTGCGAAGAAGTCGACGTGGAAGACTCAATTTCAGCTCTCTCCTCTTCTACCATTACTGTAGCGGGAACAACATTTGTTGTTACTGGTGATACTCGTATCCGGGATGAAGAGGGAGAAGATATTTCGTTAGGGGATCTCGCAATTGGAACCACCGTTCGCGTTCAGAGCGATTGCGAAGGGGATGTTCTAACGGCAAAAGACATTCGAATAGAAGACTAGAATAAGAAGAGGAAACCATGAAACGCTCCCATGTCTATCTCCTGGCCGCCTTTGCGGTGCTGATTCCTTTTAGCCTTGCTCAAGCAAGGAATGGTGACGTGAAAATCTGCGGAACGCTCGAGAGTATTGACGCTTCGCAAATCACACTGAACGGTATCTCCTACCCTCTTGATGGAGACGTTGAGTTTGAAAGTGAACAGAGTACTCCTATCCCACTTTCAGAATTCTCACCGGGGGAGTTAGTAGAACTCCGAATTCGGGATGGCCGAGTTGATCAGGTCGAGAAAGAGAGCGAACAGCACTGTGGAGGTGGTGGTGGATCAGGAAGCTCAAGTGGCTCTGATGATAACGGCTCAGGAGGCGGCAATTCTGATGACAGCGGAAAAGGCGAACGCGAGAGATTCTGCGGAACTATCACTGCATTGTCGGAGAGCTCCATTTCGATTGGCTCGCGTGCCTTTCTTGTCTCCTCGAGTACAGAGTTTGAGAGCAGAAGTGGCACTCGCTTGAGCATCTCGGCATTCTCCATTGGAGATGTCGTCAAAGTCGATGTTCGAAATGGGGTCCTTCACGAGGTTGAATATGACAGCAGCTCGGGATGTCGCTCAAAGAATTCGGTGACTTCAATAAGTCAATCTCCCACTATTCGACGCATGCGCTTAAAAACTCGACTCCAGCCTTCTTCTGGAGCCACATTCGATGCGTATGGTTCGGGGCGATATGAGTCCCGGGCGAAAAAGGGGAAAGCTCGCGACCGTCTGACCCTAAAGGTAAAGGTCCTTCCGTCCGGTTCTGACCTCTCGTCGAGCTCTTCTCTGCAGCTAGCAGCGTATCTTCAGAGAGGAAACGAGACCTTGGCAGTTTGCGAACTGATTCGCGACAACTCAAGCGATCAAGTTGCAGAGTACAAAGTAGATCTCAGAGAACGCTCGGGCAGCTTCTCGGCGAAGAAAGGATCTTGCGACGTTGACTTGGCGCAGTTGGGAATTCAGAACGCCATTCCTCCACTTCGCAAAGGTGACACAATAACTGTTGTGCCCGCTGACTTGAGCTCACTGGTAGAGGGTCAGTTTTAGACAGATCCCTTAACGAAAAGCTTTGGGGAGCTTCTCAATTTGAGATGCTCCCCTTTTTTTTGTTAAGGCCGAGGGCGGCTTCTTTAGCTTCTTTGAGCTCTCTATACCCAAGCCCTGTTTTCAATGAGACAAAATAAGCGCTTTTCTCTTCTTTCAGGCCAGTATTTTATCTGTACTAACCTGACGCCGCTCAGATACCTTGGTTTAACCTATGAACTCTGTAGAGACGTCTATCTTCAGCTCCAAGAACTTTCCCGAGTCAGAACGGATTGATGCGTTCCACGACAGCATTTCAGTAGTCTACGACACGTCTAATCCGGCAGTCTCGAATAAGGAGTTTAAAGGCGAGATTACAAGCCACCTTCTCGGTGAGATCCTGCTGGTCGAAACGGAGTCCTCTGAGCAGAATTTTTCACGATCTGCTCGAAAGATTGCTCACGATTGTCTCGACCATTATATGGTTCAAACATTCGTTTATGGAGAGACTCAACGGCTTGATGGCGACTCCAAGACGTCGGTAAACAATCAAGCGGTTATTGTCTATGACGCGTCTGAGCCGTGGGAAGCCCGTACAAAAACCTTTTCTAATATTACTCTCGTTATTCCGAGGCGTGTTCTCGCTGGGAAACTTGAG
Source organism: Bdellovibrionales bacterium (assembly GCA_020434565.1). Classification (GTDB taxonomy): domain Bacteria; phylum Bdellovibrionota_C; class UBA2361; order UBA2361; family RFPC01; genus JAGRAO01. Next base: position 2,444 of record JAGRAO010000026.1, on the reverse strand, counting down.
AACGACTATGGACACCACGGCAAGGTGATTGAGAACTCCGATCCTCTCGGAAAACTCTTGCACGAGTATCTCCATGTACTTCCGAAATCACTTCAAGATTTTGGAGAATGTAATCCGCGCGAACTTGTCGCTCCAAGTTTGGATCTCGTTGCAACCGTTCTTAATCAAAGAGATAGAAACGTAAAGAACGGTGGTCAAACAGAGGGGCCTCAAAGCGCTTCATTTTCGAGCCGTACTTTGCTCATTCGACGATTCATCGATCAACACATCCACGATAGTGAGCTTGGTGTTGAGAGTATTCAGCGGGCGTTCGAGCTCTCTCGAGCTCATCTGTATCGCCTCTTTCCCTCAAAGGATGGAATCGCCCGCTATATCCGTGAACGAAGACTTGATCTCGCATATAGAGCTCTTCAAGTTCCTGGAGCGCGCGTCGGTCAGGTCGCATTCGCGCACGGGTTTCGGAGCGAATCGACATTTCGACGGCTTTTCAAGGCAACCTTCGGAGTCACCGCTTCAGAAGTTATCCGCTCTGATGGTGCCCACAATGCTCACCAGAGCGAAATGCATTCGCAATCCACCGCGGTGTGGGAAGAATGGATCCGAAAATTGTAGGTCTTCGATTTTCGCCCTCCCCTGTCTTTACCGCTCATTCTGTCTCCCAAAAAGCGGCCACGCTGTCTTGCGTGGGCACTTTGTCCTTCAACAGTCGAGCACTGACTCCGAACTAAGACATCAGACACTCTTAGTAGATGAACTGGTTATTGGGATCACTCGCAATGAAGACACAAAAAACTATTCCCTCCCTCCTTTACGTCGTATGTAGTTTGGTCACTATTTCAAGCTCGGTATTCGCCCAGACAAATCCTGTCGGTGATACGTTCTATTTCAAAGAATACAACAGCTCTGAACTTCATAAGGTGGATTTCGACGGGTCAAACAACGAAACAGTGTACACCGCACACGCTTTCAACGGGAAAGTAGTCGGCCTCGACATCGACCTCGCAAATGAGAAGATCTACTTTGCCGATACCGATGTTTCTCAGATCAAACGCTCGAACCTTGATGGTTCTGACGTCGAGGTGGTTGTCAATCTGCTTGGTGCAGGAATAGCGGACCTCAAACTAGATATAGCAGGAGGCAAGATCTATTGGTCAGATGAGGCCATGGCTCGAGTCCGTCGTGCCAACCTCGACGGGTCGAGTGTAGAAACCATACTTGATCTTAGCGGAAGCGAATACGTAGGCGGGATCGCTCTGGATCTCGAAGAGGGAAAAATCTACGTCAGCGACAATGCCACTTTGAGACGCTCAAACCTTGATGGCTCAGATCTTGAAACTCTCTCAAACTTTGATCCAATTATCGCGCCAGTGATGACCATCAACCCCGGAGAAGGAAAGATTTATTACTATAATTTCATCTTTGAGGAGATCTACAAAGCCGATCTCGATGGTTCGAATATTGAGAGTATCTATTCCGACGGTTCTGCCACAGTGAGTGGCATAGACGTTAGCCCCGAAAGAGGCAAGGTGTATCTTCTCGAAGAAACTGCTACCGCAGATTCGCGTTTCAAACGAATGAACCTCGACGGAACTTCAACAGAAACGCTTTCGACTGTCCCCGATCGTCCGTCAGGCGGAATATCGCTGTTTTTTGATGGTGATTCAGATGGGGTCGCGGATCAAATGGACGAGTGTCCAGGCGATTCGAGCAAATCCACCGCGGGACAGTGCGGCTGTGGGAACGCAGAAACAGATAGTGACTCTGATGGAACGGCAGATTGTGTCGATGCCTGTGACGAGGATGCCACAAAGACCTCCGCTGGCATCTGTGGATGCGGAGTTGCTGATACTGATACGGATCTTGACGGTACTCCAGACTGCAACGATGAATGTAGTACTGACTCTGAGAAGACAGAAATGGGGTTTTGTGGATGCGGAGTTCTAGAGACCGATACCGACTCTGATGGAACTCCCGACTGTAACGACCTATGTGAAACAGATCCAAATAAAACCGAAGAAGGACTTTGTGGTTGCGGAACGCCCGATACAGATTCGGATCAGAACGGCACTCCAGATTGCAACGAAACCTCTGGTGGATTCCCTGCTCCTCCAGCTACTCAAAGCGAACTCATCGACCAAATCGAGCTCATTAAGCAGAGTCTCTCGAATTTAAAGCCGAGCGAGAACGTAGAGGAACATCACACACAGAGAAAAGAGTTGCGGAAACTCATGAACCAGATTGCAAATGCGGCTTCAGAGCTTGGGCTCTCAGGGAAAGAGACGAAAGCGATTGACTTAGCACGTGAAGCCTTGAGGCGAGCAATCCACTCAGCAAGAAAGGTAGTAGAGAGAAGCACAAGAGACCGGCGTAAGCTAGCTCGAAAAAACCGCTCACGCGTTGCCACGTTAATTGCAAAAGTTCTCTCGATGCTCGATACAAATGAA
>JAGRAO010000268.1 GCA_020434565.1 Bdellovibrionales bacterium | reverse complement strand
TCATTATCTACTGGTAAATGCGGGCAGTACCCCCCAGAATATCGGTGAGCCCGGGCAATACGAAAATTGCTATCATACTCCCAAACAATCTCTTTGTTTGGAGTCACTTCGAAAACTCTACCGCTGAGATCCTCAGAAATCAAAGTGTTTCCGTTCGCAAACCTCTGAACGGATCCCGAGGAGTTTGAGAAAAACTTCTTGCCGACGTCATAAACCCAAACGAGTTCCTTGGTGGGTGGAGAAATTTCGAGAATGTAAGATTCGCCTTTGTGAAGAACCCGTCCGTTATCGAAAATGAGGATGTTTCCAGCTCCCGGAAGGCCTTTCTCGATCATTGTGGCGTCGTGTCCCCCGCTCAGTCCTCCTTTGTAATCTCCCTCATAACGCCAAACTACTTCTCCACTGAGCTTGTCAATAATAAGCGTCGTCCACCAGTTTCGAAGTACGACAAGAAGGTTTCCGGGGCGAAATCGGCTGTCACCTGCGTCAAACCATCGGTTTTCGGGAAGAGGAGAGACGGTGTTGATGTGAGTCCAGTCCGAGGGGTTCTCTTGGCTGCAATCGGGTTTTCCACAACTGTTTATGTCGAGTCGCTCTTCAGCGTCCCACTTCCATACCGTGTTACCTGATGGTCCGATTTCAAGAATATAATCCGAGCGAATACTCGGAAGCCTGCGTCTCCGCTTGTCTTCGATGAGCTCATGTTTTGGCTTTGAGAGGATAGTGCGAACCGGAAAGAGAGTATGGTCATTATCGAGCCGTTGGATGTCGTGATGAATTCGTTCTTGCGATCGATATTCCCAAACGATTTTCCCTTCCCAGTCATATTCTCGCACGGCAAACTTGAGATCGCTCCACGGAGAAATGCTCGCACCCCATTTTGTGCCGTGTACCACGAGGAGATGGCAATTGGGAAGAAGCCTGGCTCGATCTGCGTCAATATTCCAAGAGTGAACGGTTTCACCAGAAGAGCTGAGAAGGAGAACCTTTGCATTGCCCACGACCGGATAAAGGGTGAATCCTGGCGAGAATTGACCATCTGTTGCAACCGTCAATTGACCTCGAAACTTCTCGGTGTGCTCTGCTTCTTTCCGTTCTTCGGAATGAGGTTGAGAGGAAAGAGCGGGTGCTTGTTTGGAATATCGCAGGACAACAACCAAACAAGTGAGCAACACAACGAAAAGAATCCCAATCTCAATATTCCGTCTCTTCATAAGTGCTTTCTGTGATATGCCGAAGTGGAAGTCGCCTTAAGCGCTTTGAGTTGATGCGCGAGGTCGCTTCCTAAGAAGCCGGGAAAAGACCTTCACCTCTCGTGAGGGGAGAGACTAGCTCGTTACGCAGTAAAGAACCAGCTGGAGTGCTGCGAGGTGCTCCATTCTGCGAAATTTCTCGTACAGTGAAAGGAAAGGGCAGAAGTCTAGAGAGATACAGCATTCAACTGCTGTGGCACCTACCTGGATTAAATTCGGAAGGAGAAAGACTTAGTCGTTTCGAATACTCGGATTGACCTTCCAGCAGATGTTGGTGCCGCCACCGCCAAAAAACGAGTTCGTTGTTGCTTTCACGATAGCACAACTTCCATACGTAGGGCCTGGACGTGGAGCTCTCAAGGTTGCCGCTCTTCCATTCGACGGGCCGTGATTTTGCAATTTGGTTAGAACCTTTCCTGAACGACAGTCATTGATTGTCGCTTTTGAGACAAACTGCGGAGTCAACACAACAGCATTGCCAGTTGTGTCACTGATTGGCTTGAAAAGAAAACCGCTTGGTCCGTCTCTCCCGTCCTGTAGTGTATCGCATCCAGCCGGAAGGCGGTTCGGATCTCGAGTAGAGTAGAAAGGAGCGCCAACGAACTGAGTTTGAGGCCCGTACTGAGCGACTTCCAGTGCTCTCGAGGAAAAGAGATTTGTGAGGTATTGGATAATCGCAAGCATGATATCTTGACAAAAATTCGTCTCGGCAAGTGCGTTTGTAAGAGCTGTAAGAGTAGCAAAATCGTTTATCGCATATGCTTGCTCAATCTGTGCAATCACTTCATTTGGGTACTGATCAATACAATTTTCGCCGGGACCAGGGGGGAGAATGTCGTCGTCATCGTCTTGGTCTTCTGGAAAGTCGTTGCTTCCAGGAAAGAGATCTATTGAAAAAATCGACTGTCCGTTTGAGTCAGCGAAATCATAAATTTTCCCAAGTCCAGATTGCGTGAGAAGAATTTGGCTACTTGAACCTGAAGGAAGAAACTTGCCTGGGATAAGTTCTGAGTTGACTTCCGTAGCAAATGGTCGCCTTTCTCCGGTTAAGAGGTTGATGAGTTCGAACTTCTTCTTCGCGCCGTACTTCTTCGGTGATTTTACGGTAATGATAGAACCATCCGCAGCTACGACAGGAATTGGAGTTTGGGAAAGCTTGACGCTCCGAAGAGTCATCGCTTCACTACGGAGACTGCTGAGTCCGAAGACTGTGGTGCTGCTTCGGGCCTTTCGCTTTCTCTTTTTTCGAGTGGCTGAGTTTGATACAGCGAGGAATGCATTTCCCTCGCTCCAGAATGGATATGCGAGTCCTTTTTTTCCGACATTTATCGGAAGACGCTGCTCGAACGCAGAAGAAGAAAATGCATCAAAGAGGACTGCGATTTCTTTACCATTTACAATGAGGAGATCAGTAATATTGTTATTGTTAAAATTATAGGCAAAAACACTTCCGTTACGGAACTTGCCGAGTTGGTGCTCGCCAATCTGTTGATTATTTTTAAAGGCAAAGAGAACACCTTCTTTTTTTCGAAATCGAAGAGACAGAACCACAAATTCACTGCCGTGTTGGGCTGGCAATAGAATTGGGTCGCCATTCACTTTTGCCGGGTCAATCGTTGTCTCGGCAAGCACTTGAAGATCGGTATTGAGCGCGAGAACTTTTGAAGCTCCAGCATCGTAAACGATGACGTCACTCAACCCATCATCGTTGAGGTCTGTGGCGGAGACTGAGCCTGTGAGGGTAGAGAGAAAACAAAGACTACTAAAAAACCAATATCTCAAACTGCGACTTCCTTCTTCCTGAAATAAAACCTTCCTTCGAGACCGCAAGGGTCTACAAAAGATATGGGAAATATAGGAGTTACGTCTCATAAGCCGTCGAAAACTGTTGATTTCTTGCCAATTTTTCGTTCGGGAAAACGGAGAGTTTCCTTTCACCGAGGGAAAAAGTGACCCGTCTTGTCAAGTAATTTGGCCTCTAGGACGTTCACCATTAAAGGAGGACTTCCCTCCGAAGAGGAACATGAGACGCGAGCTTGCCAGCTCAAGCCTGGGGAAGAGAGCGACACGAGCTCAATGGGGGGAGTGAATTGAATGAGGTGGATACTATGGGAATGAATTGCGGTTCCAAAGATGCTTCGAACGGTCAACCAGCGCGCAAGCGAAGTCTCACTTCGCTTACCCTTGAGTGGATTACGGAAAAGCTACGTCGTTCTGAGCAAATCAAAGAAGACATCAAGAGTGGCTCATACCAGATTGATTCTGAAAAACTTGCCGCTCGCCTGGCAAACGAAGAATAAGTCCGCAGTCTTCGAAAAGAATAGGTTTTTGAAGGAGCTGCCGGCCGGGACTACGAGTTTTTCGTAGCTTCTCTCGTCGCTATTCTAAGAGGGCTCATTCATCAGGAGCCTTCGACCGATAAAGAATAAGGGGAAGTGTCTTCTTGTGACAGAGGAGCCAATCTCAAGTGCGCTCGGCAGGAGTCACAATGGTGACCTCGAGGAAAACTAAATTTGGGGCACAGAGAGAGATTGTGAGTTCGTCTCACGGTTAACTCGAAAGAGCCATTTTGAATTTTGCGGACAAATGGGACTTATCGCTGATAAGTACGAGATTATTACCGAACTTGGAGTCGGGGGAACTGGAACGGTTTTCTTGGTTCGCCATGTCGATCTCGGAGTCAATTACGCTCTCAAGCTCCTTAACCATTCTGTGTCAGAGGACTCTCGCTTCATAGAGAGTTTCAAAAAGGAGGCCGAAACACTCCTCCGATTCTCCCATCCTGGAGTTACACAACTCAGAGACTTTGGAAAGACGTCAGACGGCTTTTACTATTTAGCAATGGACTACGTGGATGGGCCATCGTTAAAGGACAAGATTGAAAAAGAGGGGCAGCATTCTCTCGGAGAGTCAGTTCGGATAGTTTCTGATATCTTGCTTGTTCTTCAGGCAGCTCATAGTCAAGGAATTGTTCATAGAGATATCAAACCGGCCAATATCTTGTTTGAGAAGGATCTCGGAGGAAACGACCGGCTCAAGGTAGTCGACTTTGGAACTGCGCAAATCAAGCAGCATCTTGAGCAAGGTGATGAAATCGAAGTCGTTGGAACTCCGTGTTATATGTCTCCGGAGCAGGCAGCCGGAGAACCTGATATTGATGCTCGTTCGGATATCTATGCTGTTGGGGTTGTCCTGTATGAATTGCTCACGGGACACGTACCGTTTGAAGCCGCTTCGGTGGTTCAAACTCTCCTCCTTCATCTTACGGAAGAGCCGATTCCTTTTGCTGAGAGATTTGCGCTACCGAAGAAAATAGAAGAGATAGTTTTTCGGGCGCTCTCAAAGAATCGAAAGGATCGATACTCTTCTGCCCAAGAATTTTTCCAAGTGCTTCAATTTTTCAATGCAGAAAGCGATTTCAATGAAAGAGAGAGGAGTCAATTACAATCCAGTCAAAAAGCAAATCCGGTTGCTCGAAGGAGCATGCCTCTTAGT
>JAGRAO010000267.1 GCA_020434565.1 Bdellovibrionales bacterium | reverse complement strand
CACTGCTCCGGAAAGAAAGATGGTCAAAGCAGCTGTGGTGGTGGATGTGACAAAAACAAAGGGGGAGAGTGTCCACATAAGGATATGAACAAGTAGAGCGGGCAAACTTTCTCTCTCAACCGACATCAAGCTCCTCCCCGAAAACCGCGACTGCGAGCGTTGGTGCAGTCCCTGACCCGGGAGGAGCAATTTCCGCACATGGCTTCGTATTCGCTCACCCGTTGGGTCCTCCTTCGTGGCCTCGCTCTGGTCTACCTCTTCTCGTTTCTCTCTTTCACAATCGAAGTAGCTGGGCTGGTTGGTCCCGATGGAATAGCGCCGGCGGGAGAGTTTTTCGAGGCCCAGCAGCACCAGCTCGGCACGTCAGCCCAGTTTCTCGTACCTTCGGTTTTTTGGTTTGACGCCTCTCAAAGAGCTCTTCAAGGGGTTGGGATAGCAGGAATTCTCTTCTCGGTGGCAGGACTCTTTGGAATCCTTCCACTCATTACCTTTACCCTCCTTTGGGGACTCACCCTTTCTTGCGTAACAGTTGGGCAGCTTTTTTATAGCTATCAGTGGGATACGCTCCTGCTCGAAGCGGGGTTTCTCGCTCTCTTTCTCGCACCGCTCTCTTTTGTTCACCGACTTTCAAGTGAGTCTCCACCCCAACCAGTGTTCATCTGGTTGTTCCGTTGGCTCGTCTTTCGGTTAATGTTCTTCTCAGGACTGGTCAAACTCATGAGTGGAGATTTGAGTTGGCAAAACCTTACTGCACTTACCTTTCACTACGAAACTCAGCCACTCCCAAATCCACTCTCCTGGTACGCCCACCAACTTCCCTTGTGGTTTCAAAGAGGCTCAGCCGCGCTTATGTTTGTTATCGAACTGGTGCTTCCGTTTTGTATCTTTGGGCCACGAGCTCTACGGGTGGCTGCTTTTTTCGGATTTTCAGCGCTTCAAATACTCATTTTTGCAACAGGCAACTACACCTTCTTCAATCTCCTGGCGCTCGTTCTCACGCTCTCTCTTCTGGACGATAAGAGCCTCTCAAGATTTGTCCCGGAAGGACTCTTTCGAGAATATGTACTCACGCTACAGAACCGAGCCGCCAGTGGATGGAAAAACGGAGTAGCAGCTGTCGTAGCGAGTCTTCTTTTTGCGTTTTCGCTCATCCCGATTGGCGGTTTGGCGTATCTGCCCCCAGTTCTGCAACAGGCGTTTCTCCTTGCCACGCCATACCACATTTCCAGCTCTTACGGTCTCTTTGCAGTAATGACGCAGACCCGAAACGAAATAATTCTCGAAGGAAGTGTTGACGGAAAAGAGTGGCTCCCGTACGAGTTCACTTACAAACCGGGTGCACTTGAGAGAGTCCCGGGACAGATCGCCCCTCTCCAAGCTCGACTTGATTGGCAGATGTGGTTTGCGGCTCTTGGGACTTGTCGCCAGAACCCGTGGTTTCTTCGGTTTCAACAACGAATTCTCGAAAATTCCCCGTCAGTTCTCGCGTTACTCGAGACAAATCCCTTTGTGAAGACTCCCCCGCGATTTATCCGTTCACTCCTCTACCGATACTCTTTCACTTCTTGGGGAGAGAAAAATTGGTGGAAACGAGAGCAGATAGGGCCCTATTGCCCAATCATTGCGTTAAAGCCCTCCCCGAGCGAAAAACCCAAAGCCACCCACAATAAGTGAGGCTCATTGGATTAGCTGCTCTCATTCACTATACTGAAGGACTCGCCACTCTCGAGATGGCTTCTGAAGTTCTTGAAGTACATATGCCTGAGCCCAACCAACAGAACGATTCCCCGCCTGTCCAAGCACTCTCGGACCTGGTTGGTTATCAGTTGTCCGAAGTGACCCTTCCGGGCAGAGATCCGAGTGCTGAAATCGAGGAACACGGGCTCGAAATTCAGGTTCCGGAGGACAACGTCTCGCTGCGCTATTTTTACCGGGGCGAATCGCCACTTCAGCCGGGACAGGGCAAAGCTCTTATGGCAGAGCTCCAGCTCGAGCTTCGCTCGTCGTGGGGTAAAGTCATCGACACCGTTTCAATTACAAAACTCACTCCCGAGTCCCTTAAGGCAATACTTGATGTTGCATTTGATAGGACCTTCGAACTGCCATTTCGGGGGCTCTCATCATTTGATGAACCGATCCTTCCTCCTGGCAAGCTGAGACAGATCCTTGAAGCTGGTGGAAAACTCGGAGCAACTTTTGAGACAAAGCTCGGCGTGCTCCCAGAAGATGTCGCTAACCGATATTCCCTCCAAATGAGCGTTTCTGCTGATGAGGAAGCCCCAGAAGAAAGACACCTCAAACACTACGATCGAGTGGTTACCTATTCGGTCATTTCGAACGGATTTCGACTCGCAAAAGAGGTTGGGATTTCAAAAGTTCTTGTTCACGCAGACTCTCCCTCAACTGTCGGTGAAATCAACCGAGCCCGGGGAAATCTCGGTGTCATCTGGATCCTGGGAGACAGCGAATCAATCCAGGTATCAGTGCCTCCGGGGGATATGGTGTATCAAACGAAGAACCCCATTCTTGGCAAAGATACCCAGGTACGCCTCGCTCTCTTCTCAGCCCTCTTAAGAGGAGAAGTAGGCCTTGATCAACGGGTTTTAACGTTTTCCGGTCCAGACGACTCGCGCCACTTAGACAAGATCTCTCTCGCTGTTCCGGGGAGGGTTTTTTCGTGGCTAACGCCTGAGAGTCTTTCGGCCCTCAAAGAGGTTTCAAACAGCTTAGTGCTTGAAAAGATCATTCATATCGCAACCCGCTTTGCGAACGAGGGATACGAGGGAAAGAAATTTGGCGCGACCTTTATCATCGGCGATCCAGAGGAGCTCGCACCTCACCTTAACGAGAAAAAGCGGCTCAATCCACTGCTTGGGCATCCTGAAAGCGCGCGCTCGATTTTTGATGACGGCTTTATCGAGTCTCTCCGCACTCTGGTCTCTACTGATTTGGCCGTTGTAATCCGACCAGACGGGGTAGCAGAAAAGGCGTGGGTCTACCTTGAGGCCCCGACAGAAAACGTGGAGCCTCTTGAAGGGTGGGGAGCGAGACATATCTCGGCTGCGTCAGTCACCGCTGCCAAACCAGTTCTTGCGGTCGTGATCTCTCAAACAAGTGGCAGAGTCACAGTCCTTTGGGGTGGAAAAGCGTTGCTTGAGCTCTCCAAATCTTAGAAGTGGTTTCCATTTTTTTTCCTGCTCCTAGTCCTGCTCTTTTCTCTTCCTGCTCCTAGTCCTTCTTTTTCCTCGTCCTGCTCCTAGTCCTCGTCCTGCTCCATTCTCTTCCTGCTCCAGACGGGATACGGACAACCCACAAAACGGCAAAGAAGGGGAAATCGAATTTGGAGCAGGAAACAAAGATATACTGACCGCCAATCGAATTACTCATGAATAATGCGGGTTGGAATTGACCCCTTCTCATCTCATCCGTAGGATTTGGCCCCTATGCTCGATTTACACCTTATTCGCGAACAAACAGAAGTCGTACGCCAAGCACTTTTGAAGCGCATGGATTCGGTCGACTTTTCTGAACTCCTTCAGTTGGACTCAGAGCACCGCGAACTCATCAAAAGCGTCGAAGAGAAAAAGTCTCGGCGCAATACCGTTTCCGCAGAGATTCCAAAGCTCAAAAAAGCTGGACAAGATGTTGCGGCTCTTCTCGGCGAGATGAAGGAGCTCTCTACTGAGATAAAAACGCTCGATGACAAGCGACGTGAACTTTCTGAGAAAATAGAGGATATTCTCGTTGCCTTCCCGAACATCCCAGACGAAGACGTTCTCGCCGGAGGAAAGGAGAACAACAAGGTCTTAAAGACCTATGGTGAGAAGCCGCAGTTTTCATTTCCTCCAAAAGACCACGTTACCCTCGCAGAGGAGCTGGGGCTTATCGATTACGAGCGCGGAGCTAAAATCGGTGGCAGCGGATTTTGGGCGTACACGAACCAGGGAGCGCGGCTCGAGTGGGCGCTCTTAAACTTCTTTATCCAAGAGCATCTCAACGACGGATTTGAGTTTATCCTCCCTCCTCATCTGCTGAACTGGGAGTGTGGGTATACTGCTGGTCAGTTTCCCAAATTTGCCGAAGATGTGTTTCATATTAAGTCAGACGAAGGCGAAGAAAAGCAGCACCATTTCCTTCTGCCGACGGCAGAAACAGCCCTTGCAAACTTTCACCGCGATGAGATCATCCCGGCTGAGCAACTTCCTAAACTCTACTTCGGATACACTCCGTGTTATCGAAAAGAAGCCGGAAGCTACCGGGCATCAGAACGTGGAATGATTCGGGGACACCAATTCAACAAAGTTGAGCTCTTTGTCTACTGCATGCCAGACGAGTCAAATGACCTCCTTGAAAGGCTCATTCAGAAAGCTGAGTCCCTCGTTCAGAAACTCGGCCTTCACTATCAGCTCTCAAAGCTCGCGGCGAAAGATTGCAGCGCCGGGATGGCAAAGACCTACGACATCGAGATCTGGATTCCGAGCATGGATGAATACAAAGAGATTAGTTCAGCCTCAAACGCTCGCGATTACCAAGCTCGCCGTGGAAAGATCCGCACAAAGCATCCAGAAACTGGCAAAAATATCTTAGTTCACACGCTCAACGCTTCGGGGCTTGCGACGAGCAGGCTCTTTCCTGCAATTCTCGAACAGTTTCAGCAAGAGGATGGAAGCGTGATCGTACCCGAACCCCTCAGACAGTGGGTCGATGCTGACCGCCTCGCCAAGAGATAATAGAAGCCTTCCTCAAATCCTTAGTTTCCCAGG
>JAGRAO010000266.1 GCA_020434565.1 Bdellovibrionales bacterium | reverse complement strand
ACCAATCACTTGAGCACTCTTTTTTTGAAGGAGCGGTAAGAGATCACCTGTTCCGGTACACAGGTCGAGCACAACCGCTCGCTCGCGCTCTGGAAGAAGCGCTATCGCCTGTCTTTTCCACAAGTGATGGGTGCCGCCACTCAAGACGGTATTGAGAATGTCGTAGCGACCGGCAATTCGGCCGAACATCTCTCGGACCTCAAGCGCCGTCGCTTTGGGGTTGCCCAAACCGGAATCTTCTGAAGGAGTTCGTTCCACTCTTACTTCCTGCCGAATGAGTCCCTCTCGAGTATCAAGGACTTTTGTCTCAGGCCCGGATGAAATCACATCTCAGATAAAGAATCGAGGCAACGAATTCACCGAAAGGAACCGAGAAACTGCGATTTCGGCTCTCTCACGCTTCCCAAGAATCCCTTCCCGTAGTAGGTGAAGCACGTGATTCGAAACCTTCAAAAGATCGATTGGTTCACACACCTCGTTCCTGCCGGTGCCGGGCCCCTCTTTGCCCCCTGGTCGGCGCTCCACCTTCTCCCTCTCCTCGCGCCCTTTCTTCTCGTAAGCCTTGCCTGGCAAGTGTTGGTTAAAGAGTTCTCCCACTTTGCAAAACAGCTACCTTTTTCGCTCCTTCGATTCATTCTCTCGTTTCTTGTTGTCTTTGCGAGCCTTACCCTTTTGCACATGACGGCCACAGACGACGTCTTCCATTGTCTCCTCGCGGCCTTGTGCCTTTCCCCATTGAGTGTTGTTGCAAAGGACAGAGAACTCTATGTCCTCTCGGAAGCTCTCCTCTCTCTTTTTTATCTCGGTATCGCGTGGCTCAGTCTCGCTCTCACGACGAGCCTTCTTGGTTGGCCTTGGATTCTCCTCGCGATTCCCTTCGCCGCGCTGCCCAGACTTGTTGCGATCGCGAAACAGCTTGAGAAGGTGAGTTACCAACTCCCGAGTTCCAGAGAGCTCTTGTCTCGAAGAAAACGAAAAAGGCGGAAGGCAGTGCTCGGAAACCACCCAGTACTCTGGCTGTCGAGGTATTTTTCAATCCTGCTCTTGTTGGGGCCGTTTGCTGTGCTTGTACTTGGATATCTGACGATTCTCCCTCCTCAGTATTTGGCAAGCGCCTTTCTCGCCCTTCCAGTGAAAAATCTCGTATTTGATACGAGAGGGCTTGAGGCCGGAGAGCGAGTTCCTGAACGATTTCGCTCACAGGTGGCTTTTTTTTGTCTCCTTGTGACGCTCTTCTTTCCCTTGGCTGGCGTGTTGTCTTAGCCTCTATTTCGAGATAGCGTTTCGGATTGCTGGCGGAGTCCTCTTTCATTACTCCTCGGAAGACCTCAATCCGGTGGGGCCACGGTGATAAGGACAGCACTTGTTGATTGACTGTTCGCCCTCCAGCTCACTGAACATTGGGAATAAACTGCAATGAAGAACCATACCTCATCCATTTTTCGACTCTTTGCGCTGGCTGCGCTCAGCGCTTTCATGCTCATTGAAAACGGCGTTGCCGCCCCCCAAAATCAAGCTCAGGAGCCGGTCATTGGGTCGTCTCGATCATTGGAACTCAACGAAAAAGCGACCGCAGCCGCTCAAGCAGGCGATCTCAAGAAAGCCGAAACGCTCCTGCGCGAGGCCATTTCAGATGACACCAAGAACCTCACTGCGGCATTTAATTTGGCAAGCGTGTATCTTCAGACAAATCGTGGGAACGAAGCGGTAAAGCTCCTTCAGCAATACGTCAGTGAGTACAGTGAGGATGCTGGGCTCTTTGCTCGCCTCGGTGACGCCTACTACAGCACCAAACGCCCGGCTGATGCCATTAACAGCTACGAAAAAGCTCTCTCGCTCGACCCGAGCTTTCCAAAGATCTCCGCTCGAGTAGGGACCCTTTACAGCATCTCAGAACGATTTGACGACGCGATACGTATGTATCTTACTGCCGTTGAGCAGGAACCGCGGAACAGTGAATACCTCGCAAACCTGAGCAATTTATTTCTTGTCGCGAATCAACCGGATAAGGCCATCAGCGCTGCAAAACGCGCCCTGCAAGTTGCTCCGACGAGCCAACTCTATCGAACCCTCGGCTCTGCGTATGAAAAGATTAAGGATATCGATAGCTCTCTGATCGCTTACAAACGCGCCCAAGATCTCGGTGATAAGAGTGATGAGCTCGAGGATAAGATATCAGCACTCAGAAAGGTAAAAGGGTAGCGTCCCTGAGAGGCACGGAGGACCGTACGTGAGCTGAGGTGTTGCGATCGTCACGGAAGAGACCTATGAGCACGGCACTTGCTTTAATCAGAAAGAAAGTATCAAAGGGGGAGAGACTCTCTTTCGATGATGGCATGACTCTTTTTCATCATGAGAACCTCCTTGAAGTCGGTGGACTTGCTCACGAAGTTCGGTTGAAGCTCCACGGAAAGACCACCTACTATAACTGGAATTTGCACCTTAACTCGACCAACGTCTGCAAAGACGATTGCATGTTTTGTTCGTTTGCTCGTCTTGAAACTGGGATGCCCCAGGCATATACCATGAGTGTAGCAGATGCCGAAAAGTGGATTCGTGAGCGCTATCGACCGGGAATGACAGAGATACACATCGTCAATGGCAACAACCCGGATCTCGAATTCACGTACTATCTCGACCTGCTTTCAATGGTCCGGGAAAAATTCCCGGGCTTACACATCAAAGCCTTCACGGGAGTGGAGATCCACCACTTCGCGGAGCTCTTTGATTTGAGTTACGAAGAGATCCTCACGCAGCTGATCGACGCGGGTCTCGGATCGATGCCCGGGGGCGGAGCCGAAATTTTCGCGGAGCGGGTACGAAAAAAAATCTGTCGTCAGAAAGCAAACGCTGACCAGTGGCTTGCGGTCCATAGAACCGCTCACCGGCTTGGCCTCCGTTCGAACTGTACGATGTTGTACGGCACTATTGAACGGCCTGAGGAGATCGTCGATCACCTGCTTCGGCTACGGGAGCTCCAAGACGAGACCGGCGGTTTTCAGGTTTTTATTCCGCTCGCCTTTCACAATGATGGAAACCGTCTCAAGAATCTTTCGGCTCCAACCGCCGTTGACGACCTCAGAATCGTAGCTGTCAGCCGACTTTTGCTCGATAACATTCCTCACGTGAAGGCGTACTGGGTGATGCTTGGTGAAAAAACCGCTCAAACTGCTCTTCTCTTTGGTGCCAACGACATCGATGGAACCGTTACCGAGGAGAAAATTTATCATATGGCGGGCTCACGTTCCCCTAACGCTCTGCCACTCTCTGGAATACAACGACTTATTCAAAGAGCTGGATTGGATCCGGTAGAGCGAGATACCCTGTATCATCCAGTGGTGCGAAAGAATGTGGCACGAGAGAATGCCGATCTGACTCAGAAGCCCGAGGAATCCTCGAATCAGGCTTCACTTCTTGACGCTCGGGCATAGAAGGCCTCTCTTCGTCGTTCGGCTTGCAGCTTCTTATCCTTGCAACAGAGTATTTTTGATACCACTCCTACCCTTTTCTCGCGACTTCTATTACGGTAACGAGCTGAACTCGCGCCATATAAACCAATTGTAAAACCTCCTCAGTGAACTCCATGAACGACAAGAGCTCTTCTCATCAAGAATTACTTCAAAAGGTCGTCTCTCTCTGCAAGCGGAGAGGATTTATTTTCCAAAGTAGCGAAATTTATGGAGGGCTTAAGAGCGCCTATGACTTTGGACCACTCGGAATCGAGCTGAAGCGAAACATCGCTGCCGAGTGGTGGAGAAGAATGGTTCATGAACGCGAAGATGTAGTCGGGCTGGATGCTTCAATATTTATGCATCCCGAGGTTTGGAAATCGAGCGGCCACCTAGCGGAGTTTAGCGATCCTCTCGTTGACTGCCTTAATTGCAAGGAGCGCTTTCGAGCCGACAAAGCTCCTCAGCTCGCCTCCGGAACTGAAGTGACCTATCGAGCTGGAGGCAAAAGCTCGGGCGAAGAGAAGAAAGGTGTTGTCGAAGAGCGAGGCTATGTTTGTCCAAACTGTTCCTCACCACTCCTTTCAGACGAGCGACAGTTTAACCTCATGTTCCGTACGAGCATTGGACCAGTCGACCCTCTTGAGGGGGTCATCGAAGAGCTCGCAACTGGGAAATTTTCAAAGAGTGAAATTCGCCAAAAGATCGATGAGGCGCTCCGACCGTCAGCAATATACTTACGACCAGAAACAGCTCAGGCCATTTTTGTTCAGTTTCTCAATGTCCAGCAATCCCTTTCGATGAAAGTTCCCTTCGGGATAGCACAACAGGGCAAGAGCTTTCGAAATGAAATTACCACCGAGAAATACATCTTCAGAACGTGCGAATTCGAGCAAATGGAGATGGAGTACTTTGTAGAGCCTGGATCGGAAGACGAGTGGCTTGAATACTGGAAAAACGAAAGGCTGCGCTGGTGGCGTGATTACGCGAACACTCCTGAAAATTTTGGGCTTCGTCAACATACCGAGGACGAACTGGCGCACTATGCGACCTGTTGTTATGACATTGACTTCCGGTATCCGTGGGGCTGGGACGAACTCGAAGGGATCGCTTCGCGAACTGACTACGATCTCCAACAGCATATGAAAGGTTCGAAAGTGAAGATTCAATACTTCGATCCTCAAAAGCCGGATCCGGCTACTGGAAAGCCTGGCTACCGTTATGTTCCGTACGTCATTGAACCGGCTGCTGGGCTCACCCGCGGAGTGCTCGTCTATCTCCTCGATGCCTACGCCGAAGAATCGGGCAAGGATGCCGATGGGTCAGAGAAGACCAGAGTCGTGCTCAAG
>JAGRAO010000265.1 GCA_020434565.1 Bdellovibrionales bacterium | reverse complement strand
AGTTTCATCCACGGGGTGAGAGGTCCTAATGTCACGAGGAAGTTAAATGCTGGGTTATAGAACTTCTTCCCGAAGATAATCCCATCACAAATAAGTGCAGCATCACTCTTCCAGAGACAGTGTAAGGTTGGGATTCCAAGGAGTCGGAGGCTCCCGGTCCATGGCATGACATTGATCGCACGGACATTAAACTTATCCCCATAATTCTTGGAAATGAAGTGCGGGTGAGTGCTCGGAACGAGGAACTCAACTCCAGGGAGTTCTGCCGATAGCTTTTCCATGATCGCCGAAAGAATAGCCGCATCGCCTAAGTTTCTTCCGGAATTATTTCCAAGGAGTGTAATGACTGGGTGATCTGATTTCATTGGGTACTTCTCAAAAATATACTAAGACAACTGTAGCGATTCTCCCGGGGCAAGAACCACTGGTTCGATATCAAATTTCTTGCAAGACAAAGAGAATTCTTCAGCCGTTCCAGTAAGCGCCCCGAATGTCCCATAGTGAATAGGGATCGCCCGCTTACATCCGACAAGCGAGGCAGCTTTGGCTGCTTCTTGTGGTCCCATCGTGTAGAGATCTCCAATCGGAAGGAGCGCTACGTTCGGGTGGTAGGTCTCTCCGATAAGCGACATATCTGAAAAGAGACATGTGTCTCCGGCGTGATACACCGAGGTTATGCCATCGCGAATGACGATGCCACACGGTTCGCCAGCATAGACGGTTCCATTTGCTGTCTCATAAGAGCTCGAGTGAAAGGCATTCGTGAGAGTAATTGAAAGCTCTTTCCATCCGAAGGTGCCTCCCTTATTCATTCCGATTGCTTTGCCCTCAGGGAGTCCCTCTTGACCGATCAGGGTTGCGAGCTCAAAGGTTGCAACAACATCACTGCCAAAATTCTTGGCAAGAGAAGCCGCTTCACTTGCGTGGTCAGAATGTCCGTGACTGAGTACAATAAGGTCTATTCTCGCGGGATGCTTGAGCACATCGGGACAACTCGGGTTTCCGGCAAGCCACGGGTCTATAGCCACTACAGTCCCGTCGTTACAGGAGAGAAAGGTGGCAGAATGCCCTGCGAACGTAATCTTTTCGATCAACATGCGGTTGCTCCGTACGGTATTCGACAGTGAGGGATTGGACGGGATTATAGTCAACCGAGAACAAAAACGCTATTTCCAGCCCTCGCAAACATCGCTAGCCAACTTCAGGCAATAAAAAGCCGCATTTTGCAGCTTCCGCCCGGACGGAATCTGAAAAAGCGACAGCCGACGCACCACTCAAAAGAATCTCCCCGGCACCAATCCTGTCGATACACCAGGGATAGACTCGGTGTTCCAGCTCCAAGACTCGTGCTGCAAGGGTAGTTTCCGAATCCGTCGCGAGCACTTCGAGCTTCACCTGCGCAATGATTGGACCAGCATCAACCTCTTCTGTAACGAGATGTACGGTGCATCCGTGTTCTCGAGCACCAGCTTCAAGGGCTTGGCGGTGGGGGGAGAGCCCTGGAAAGGCTGGAAGGAGAGAGGGGTGAATATTAATAATCTTTCCAAGATGCCGGCGAACAAATTCACCCTCCAGGATCTGCATATATCCTGCGAGAATGATGAGGTCAGGATTCAAGGAATTAACCTGGTCGTACAGTGCCTTCTTCTGGTCTTTCCCTGATGAATAGTTCCGCCTTGGAAAAATGAAGGTCTTGAGCCCCGCTCGCTTGGCATATCCTATCCCCTCGGCGTCGCTCCTGTTCGAGAATACTCCAATAATTTCGTAGTTATCTGAGTTCTTTTGAATAATCTGTTCGAGATTTGAACCCCGCCCCGAGATAAGAACGGCGATTTGGAATCCTTCAGGCATGAAACATGAATCTCAATAGGGGTGTAGTTTTCGGTTACCGTAATTGGTTTTTCCGATTTTGTGAACAGGCAGGTGTTCAATCGGCTAAAACAAAAGTGATTTCGAAATGAGTAAATCTAAGGGAAAATACCGAGCTATGGAAAAGCTTCTCTTTCTTTTGGGGATTTCGCTGATTTTGTGGCCGCTCTTCGAGAGCCATGCCGATGGAGAGGGCGTGTCGAATGGTACTCGGACAATCACGACTCGAAGCCAGGAAGACCAACTCCCCCCTCAACTTGATAAGCGCTTACCTCCAGTGCTCCCCGGTCAGGAAGTGACAATCAATGGCAAGCGCATGAGAGTCTTTTCAACATCGGGACCAGTTGCCGTTTCTCCACCTCCTCAAGCACCTGCACCAGGAGAGTCTGGCAACAAAGTGCAGCTTGATGATGTGGACGTGATAGTTGATCTACGAGACTCTGAAAAAGGACACGGCCATCATCCTCGTGAGTGAGAGGTGTCAGACGGAGCGCCTATTTGGCGCACTGGCTTTCAAGCCAAGAGAGATATCCGGCGGACATCTCGGCCGGATCAAGTGCGAGGAACTCGGGAACTTCGTAGGGGTGGAGTTGCTCAAAGAGGATCTGGATATCCGACAAAAGCGCTTCCGTCGTCTTAATCAGGAGCAGCGTTTCTGCCGTTGATTGAATCTCTCCTTCCCAGCGATACACGGAGTGCACGGTCGGGATAAATGAGACGCAGGCTGCCAACTGCCTTTCTACGAGGGCATGGGCGAGGGCCTGAGCGTCTTTTTCGCTCGAAGTCGTTGTAAGTAGCAGTCTTGCTTTCACTTTTTCTCTGTTCGATCTAAGGTTGTGTCAGTTCAAGCGAATGAGTCTAATGCCTCCGTATGTGCGCTTGATTCATCCGCCTTTCGTGTTCAGCACTTTTGGAGATGAATCGGGATCGCTCAACGTGAATTGCCTTTCAGGATAGCCTATGAAAACTGCTACACGAAGTCTTATTCCTGCTTTTCTCGCATCAATTTTTCTCTTTGGGGCTCCTCTGTTCGCAGCGGATCAGAAAGATGAGCCAAAGCGAGACCTCCCCAAATCTGGGGTTCTGTCTGGAGGATATATCGGGGGATTCGAAGGCGCCTCGATTGAAGGGCCTGCCGGTTTCGAAGATAAAGACATCTACTCCGAAGAGCGCGCGCCGATTACTGGGTCCGTATCAAAACAGGATAGTAACTATTGGAACATGAAGATCTTCAACAACGATGAAGACGATACATACTCGGTGAATCTGTCGGTTGAGCAAGTTGACAAGCGAAACAGCAAGATTCGTTCAGACAATTTTTCCTATACGTTGAAACCGCAAGAGAGTCAGTCGCGCCTTATTCGGTCGCGTCCGAATACTGCAAATATGATCCTCAAACTCTCGAGTTGGAAGAGACTCGGCGGGAAGAAGAAACAAGAGGAAGGGGCAGCAGAAGCTGCGGAAGAATCCGTGGCTGAGGATCACGGTCCAGCCGGCAAGTAGGCGTTCGGTTGCAGCGTTTCAGAGGAGTGGTACATGAGACATATCGTCCCCGTAATATCGGGTAAGGGGGGAGTTGGGAAATCAACCGTTGCCGTAAATCTCGCGTTGTCCCTGGCAAAAACCGGTGCCAAGGTAGCGCTGATTGACGCAGATTTTTATGGACCGAGTATTCCAACTTTGCTTGGACCGGGAGCGGTGCAACCCGACCACGAAGGACGGCTCATTCCTCCAGAACGTCACGGACTTAAATTTATATCACTCGGTTTTTTTCTCTCGAATCCGGACGATGCCGTGATTTGGCGTGGTCCGATGTTTAACAAGGCATTAACTCAGCTTTTTCAGGATGTGAGTTGGGGTGAGGTGGACTACTGCATCATTGACATGCCGCCAGGCACCGGGGATGCGCAGATCTCACTTTGCCAAATGGTGCAACTCGCTGGAGCAGTAGTTGTTACGACTCCGCAGGAGGTTGCTCTCGCTGATGTTCGAAAAGCCGTAAGCATGCTTCAGAAGATGAACGTTGATGTGCTGGGTTTTGTTGAGAACATGAGTGGTTTTCAAGGTCCCGATGGGGTGCTCCATGAGATTTTTGGCTCAGGCGGGGGAGACGCGCTTTCGCAGAAGTACGGCAAGCCGCTCTTGGCCCAGATACCACTAGACCCGGCAATCCGGCTTGGTGGGGACTCTGCGACCCCGATCTCTTTAGACTCAAGATCCCTAGGAGCCAAGATTTTTCAAGACCTTGCGTTGAGTTTGATTGAGATTCTTGATAGTAAACAGGCTTCTCAGTCGGCTCCATCGATTGTGAATTAGCGAGAGCGTTTGGATTCTCGCGAGCATTCGTTCGAATACCCGAGTGTTGTAGATCCGAGAACAGGCGAAGATGACTTTTTTCTTCATACTTTTTGTGCACTGCGTGTTGTGTGTGGTCCTTATAGGACTCGTGCTTGTTCAGCAGGGAAAGGGTGCTGATGCGGGAGCTACCTTTGGTGGCGGTGGCAGCAACACAGTATTCGGAGCAGCTGGCGCAAATGATTTTATTACGAAGCTGACCACCTCGCTCGCAATCGGTTTTATGATTACGTCGGTTCTTCTGGTACGTGCGTATCAGAGTGCCGAGGATGTGTCGTTTCACCTTCCGTTTGCAGGAACGGAAACTTCAGCAGAGAAGGATACCGCCCAAACTGAAAGCGCTGCTGTGGCTTCGTCAGATCAGCAAGCTGCCGAAAATGCTGATGGTGCCGAAAATGCTGATGGTGCCGCTGAAGAAGCGGGGGCGACTGACGAAAACGGTGCTGGCGGTGATGAACAAGTTTTGAATGATGAACAAACTGCTCCAGCAGAGGCGGTGACTGCTCCTGTTGAGAATGGAGAGGTTGAGGCTCCAAAAGAAGAGAGTCCTCAACCGTAGTTCTTTTTTAGAGAGGCCCTCTTTGAGTCTCTCTCACCTATGCCCAAGTGGTGGAATTGGT
>JAGRAO010000264.1 GCA_020434565.1 Bdellovibrionales bacterium | reverse complement strand
GACGAAGTCCGAAGAAGGAGACACAGGGAAAGTGAAGAAATGAGCGGACTCTTTGGATCGAAGGTCTTAAGTCCTACGGCTCTTCCAAAAAGAAACTGCAGAGAGAGGCACGCCGGGATCACTATCCATGGAGGGGAGTATTCGCACGAGAAGTCGAGGAGGCAGGCCCCGTAGAGAACGAGACTCGCAAGTGTTGCTATTTGATAGTATCTCGGGTCGATAGAACTTCTCATCTCGACATTGGACCAAAGATTTAAGCGAGAGTTCAATTTTCCAGAAGAAAAATTAATACGCTCCCTGGAATAAATGCACCGACGAAGATTTCAAGAAGTACCTCCCTTGCTAGGATCACACACCATTTTATGTCTAATCTGTTGAGATCCTTATGCGCAACCAGGGCAACGCCTAGGGCTCAAAACGCCAGCTCTCTCACAAGGGAGTTCTTAGGCATTTTCCTATTCTGAGCGAACAAGAAGCTATGAAAAAATGAGTTGACCCTTTCGAAGAGCAGGTCGATTGGATATAGCCAGAGAAGAGAGGCAAGAGGGCATGGAAACAACAACTCCAATTGAGACGAATCAAGCTCCAAAGATGCCCGAGCGGACATTGGTTCTCCGTGAGCGTTTCCACTATCCGATTGCGCTTTTTCCAAAAGACGTAGCTTCCGATATCCAAGCTTTAGATACATTCGTTACCTATTGTTTCCGTCTCATTGATCTCTCTCCGACGTCCACGGATGCCAAGCGAAAACTGACAGAATGTAAGCGAGATATTGAGGCCCGAACTTCCCGGCATCAAGAGATCTCTGACTTCAATCGTGTTCGAAAAAATCATTCTCTTCCGGACGAATACATCGCTCTTTTCTTTGAAGGCCTCTCTGAAGAAATTTCGACTCGACAGTTTCCCTCACATTTTGATTATCTCCGCTATTGTTACAAGGTCTCCTCGATCCCGATACTGATGGTCTTTCATATTTTCGAAGCACCGGAAGCGAGCCTCCCGTTTGCAATAGATCTCGGCATAGCCTTGGAACTTACGAGAATGGCTCAAGAGATCGGAGCAGATGCTGCCAAAGATAAGTTTTACCTTGCTGAAGAACTTGTTCGACCCGATAAACTCATCTTGGGACTTAAGAAAGATCCCGTCTGGGAACTCGCTATCTTGAGGATGCAGCGTCAGCAGTTTGAATCAGCTGATAGGTATCTTGAATCTGCGGTAGGCGGGATCTCACTTCTCACTCCAGACGGATGGATTCCATTTCTCTATCTTGCCCGAACGTGCCGACTCGCTGGAGAGCGAACTCTTAACCTCCCAACCAATTATCTTCTCATACCGTACCGCATCTCTCTCCTCGACAAACTCAAGGCGTTTATGTACGCCCGCTCTCAGAAAAAAGTATTCGCGGCTCTTGGTGAACGGGAGTGTGCGCACGATTCAGAGCTGCACATTGCCCTCAGCGGCTTACCGGGAGCTCACCAATATTAGAATCGGTAGGATAACTACCATTCCCCTGCCGTGCTCAATCTTGGGAACCTTCATCAAGCTTGATCCCCTCGCGACAACGCTATTAATGAGACCACTTCTAACTCATTCTTCCGAGCGTGTAGAAAAATGCATTCCACGGGTACCACACTCTCAAACCAGGCCACATTCAGAACTCGCTTCACGCATAGCAGGTTATCCTTTTTTTTCAGACTGCTCACGAGAGAGTATTGTTCACTTGCCTCTTTTCATCTTCCTCCCCATACTCGGCAAGTATGAAGCGATTCGTCTTATGGCTCTTTTTGCTCTTTTGGCTCTTTGGATGCTCTCGCAGCGAAGATGCTGCGAAAGATTCAACAAAGCGGCTATGCTTTCTTCGACACTCTGAGACTATCGCTGATGTATCACACGATTTTCGGAACGGCTTTCCAGACATTTTTACGAAGAATGGAATCACTCAGTCAGAGGAAACTTCAAAACTGATCTCTGATGGCGACTTCGAACTGCTGCTCACAGGACCAAACAATCGCTCCCGTAGTACACTCTATCCCTACCTTTTTGATAGCCGCGCAAAAGCAACTATTTGGCCCGAGCTCGCTGAATGTTGCTTTAAAGAGCGCTCGCCCCTGCCGGGAGAAACAACTCCCATAAGAATTGGTTCTCGCATTTATCTTGATCCAGGAATGGACCGTTTTTTTACCTTCCGAAGCGAAGAAGCTCGAAACAGCGTTTTTCCAGTAGGGAGAGAGGGAGAACAAACCCTCGTTGAGTTGGCTGCCGAACTCTTGAGGGAGACATTCTTTCGGGCTAACGGCAGCGTCCTCGTGATCGTACCGCCCAATTTGGGCTCGTACCTTGTCGAAACGCTTCTTGGACTGGAGCGCGGAAACCGACTGATGTTTAAGCCACTTGCACTGACCTGTTTTACGGAGGGACCCACGCGAACGCTTGAGCTCACAACTGTAAACGGTCAACCGTGCACCCGAGGCGGAGCCTGCCTCACGCAACCCAGCTCAGAAACCGTGGATCAAACCGCAAACAATGAGGAGTAGCTCTCGAGACGAGACCCTCGCTACGTTGACTCACTCCTGTTTATTGGCTCACTCATCGAACCTCACCTGACCACGAGCAAGCTTCTCGAGCACAGCGAGGGAAACTTTTTTCTTCGCCTCTTTTTTAGAGGAGCCGGATGCCTGTGCAAGGACCTCGCCATCTTGAGTAACGAGTAAGCATGGAAAGCTCCTCCTTTGCCCGGGCCCCTCTGGCCTCTGAAAGACAACCTTAAGCTGATGATATCCCAAACGCTTTAGGAGTCGAAACACATCAGTTGTCGAATTGAAGTCAAACCCCGACGAAAGAAGTTCCTCACCGAGAAATCGCTTAATATCAGCGGCTGCCGCTACAACTCCCTTTTCAAAAGCCATGAGCCCGACAACACGCTGCACAGCTCCTGCTCGAACCCGAAGAGAAGAGACCACCTCTTCTCGCGGTTGATAGGGATCAACACGGATAAATCGAGAGAGCCCTGTTGAATCCGAAAGCTTCGCAAGAGACTTAGCAGCCAGAATTCTATTCCGGCGTCGGGCCAATTCTCCCTCACTTTCAAAGGGATAGCGTACATAGAGATCTTCACGAACAACAAACTCAAGAGCCGCAGTTCCGAGAAATCCAAAGGCTGGTCCACGAGTGTCGCGACACGGAGAAGACCGGTGGGTGAGAGCCTGCTCAAGCCTATTGGGATCTGCAAAGGGAAAATCAATAAGTGCGTTTAGATCGGTAAGATCACTTCGCAAGGGACCAAGCAATGAAGACTCAGTATCAGGAGAGATATATCGATCGAGGAGTTCACGAGCTTCAATTCCGACATGCAACAAGGTGCGGTGCGAAGGGGGCAGTCGGAGAGAGCTGTACCCGTCTGGTGAATCAAACTCTCTCGACAGAGGCAGTTCCAATCCCATAGCACCTCACTCGCCAAAGAACACAAAAAAGAGCCCTCGGGGAAGGTATAGCACGCGTGTAAGAACGCCCGAAGAGAAAAAGAAATTGATTGCAGAGGACTTGGAAGCGGATAAACCTTTTCTCAAGAACCTCAAACATCCAAATCTCAGAGAGAAAGAGAGGAGTGGAGGTCGCCCCTGTTCTTCGGTTCGAGAATCCTCGAGCCTCCGAGTCGGGGCGACCATCTCACTCTCACTGCCGTTTTCACCTCTCTACCGGAACATCACCGAGTCAGTTACGACATGTGGCTGCAGATCTTCTCAACAACCCCACGAAGACGACCGTTGGTGATGCCACTCGGAACCCCCAGGCGCGGCCCACTGTTAACGCAGGCCTGCACTTGCTTCTGGGGTTCACGGGAAAGCACGAGCGAGTGACCGTCGACATCGTACCTGCGCTCGAGCATGGTCTTGCCGACGGGGAACTCGATCTGGCGGAACGCAACCAGATTAGCGGTGACACGCTGGACGCGGACCTCTGCCCTCACTTTGTCAGCGAGAGCAGCGACGTCCTCGTCTCTGGCGGAAAGAGCTCCACACGGGATCTCCTTCTCACCCACCTTGACGGTGCAGCCCTTGGTCGATCTGTCGAGTCGGACCGAGATGCCCTCGATGGTGATCGTGTTCGACGATCCCTTGAGGAGCCTCCTGATCCTTTCGGCGACAGTTCCCAGTTCAGTCTCACTCCTGATTGACGTTTGCGGCACTGGAATTCCTCCACAAGCACAGAGAATCTGTGCAACTTGGATGAATGAAACAGGGAGAATCGGACAATCCGATTCTTGAACCCTCACGCGCTTCTGCAAGTCTCTGCAGGGTGGCCGCACAAGAGGTGGGGTCACCATGCAAAGACAAACGAAAGCTATTTTTTGTATAGCGATTGAGTCTTCTACCCGGACGGGGAAGCAAAAGAGCAACTTCATTCGACGCTAACAGAGCCCTAACACGTAAGCAATTTGGAATATTGAGCTGATTTGAATCAGGCCAGCAGCTCCGGCGGGGCTCATCGCTGTTGGCAGCCACTACAAACTCTTGAAAATATGATGCTTTTATTCTGGAAACCACTATTCGATTCTCAATTCGGCGTTTTCGACCTGAGAGTGCCCTGACTTTGGGAAACTTCGTGGCTTTGGAGGGGCTCTTTCCCCAACGATATTGCCACTTCAGTATTTCTGCCTTCTCAGAACCCTCGAAGAAAATCACATCGTGAATTGTTCAGGGGAAATGTGTCACAGCACCACGCCAGTTCAAGCGGCTGAACGATCATTCTCTTTTCTCGGCTAAATTCTCCTTGGCTGTTACCTTCAAAGAGCATGAATCCTCAAAATACCCGGATCCTTCGAGAGCAGTTAGCCGATTCTGAGAGCCCGCATT
>JAGRAO010000263.1 GCA_020434565.1 Bdellovibrionales bacterium | reverse complement strand
TTATCTTTATCCTTATCTTTATCCTTATCCTTATCCTTATCTTTATCCTTATCCTTATCCTTATCCTTGTCCTGCTCCAACTCCAACTCCATCGAGCGAATAGCCACCAACAGAAGTAGTAGCAGATCGCTGAAAGCGATTGTAGAAAGCTGATCGACTGGTGGGTGACTCCGGTACGGAGCAAGATAAGGACGAGGACAAGGAGCGGGAGAGAGCAGCCTCAGCACCCCAAATACGGGAGCATTTTGTCCGGTATGCCACGCACAAAAAACCTTGATCGCTACGAAAAATTCCTAGTTCGCCAGAGATCAAACGACATTTCTCATAAAGGATTCATTCTCAACTCCTTTTTGACCGAAAGGTAAGTGGGAGTGCAGTAAAAGGAAGTGTGCAGTATGTCAGTACGTGATGGTTTTGATTGGGTAGGTGATAACTCGACAGTAAGCAAAGGTTTACGGTCTCTTCTCGTCCAACACGGATTTATCAACGCGGATGATAAGTCCTTTGATCAATCTCCCCGCGATACATTACCGATAGCGTTTTATGCATCACGCGGATTCTTTTCTGAGTCCGAAGTCATCGAAAAAATCTCTGAAATTCTCAACATCGAAGTCTTTCGTCTCGCTGATCATTCGGCCAAAGAGCTTGTTTCGCTTCTCTCACAAGATCCTTTTCGAAATGTAGTAAGCGATCGATGGAAAGAGATGCGCGCGATTCCCATTCGGATGACCAGTTCAACAGTTTGGATTGCGATGGCTGATCCCCTCGACCTTCAGTCCAGAAACCAACTCCAATTCACTTTTGATCGAACGGTCGTCGTACAGATGGGTTCAGAGGACGAAATCCTCTCAGTACTTTCGAATCGGCTCGCAACGGAACAGGAAGAAGCGGTTGAGCTTATTGTCAAAGGCGACTCATCTCGTTTTAAACCGAAAGTAGAAGCGAGCTCGACCTCGCTTTTCGAATCGAGCACAAAGGAAGAAGACCCGAATGCGGCACCGGTCGTTCGCCTCGTAAACAAGATATTTTCGCGCGGTATCGCTACGAAAGCGAGCGACATTCACTTCACCCCACGAAAGGGGGGGCTCAGCGTGAAGGCTCGAATCGATGGGATTATGCAGCCGATAGCGGAAGTACCAGATGACATGAAAGAGAATGTCATCTCTCGAGTAAAGCTCCTCTGTGGGATGGATATCGCTGAGAAACGTCGACCCCAGGACGGAAGGCTGCGAATCACGACTGACTTCGGCGTAAAAGACCTCAGAATCTCTGTTGTCCCTTCCGCCCATGGCGAAAATCTCGTCGCCCGAATTCTCTCGTCTGATATGAAGGGGACGAATTTTGATGAGTTGGGAATTCCCGAAACCGTCCAGGAGAATATTAAAGACGCGCTGAAAAATTCGTGCAAGGTCATTCTCGTAACAGGTCCGACTGGCTCCGGTAAGACATCAACACTGTATTCGAGTTTGCTCCATCTTCACGATAAGAGTCGGAATATTATTACGCTTGAAGACCCGATTGAGTACCGTATTGATGGAATCACCCAGATTCAGGTGAATCCCAAGGTGAATTTTGGTTTCGCAGATGGACTCCGTTCCATTTTACGGCAGGATCCGGATGTTGTTCTTGTGGGGGAGATCCGTGACGAAGAGACCGCGTCAATCTCGATGAAGACGGCTCAAACTGGTCACCTCGTCCTTTCGACCCTTCATACGAATACAGCTGCGGCCGCTATTACTCGTCTTCGAGATCTGGGTGTACCGCCATACCTGATTACTTCGTCCCTCGGAGCGGTTCTTGCGCAGCGGCTCGTGCGAAAAGTCTGTCCCGACTGCTCACTACCGCTTTCGAAGGAAAAGCGTGAACAATATGGTCTCTCTGAGCATGCCCGAGAAGCGATCGGGTGTGATAAATGCCGCGACACTGGCTATAGGGGACGGGTTGGAGTTTTCAGTTTTCTTCAGATCACGAGCGACGTTTCAAAGGCGATTCGAGAGGGACTTGGCGAAGACGAGATTGAGAGAAGAGCCGAAGGTTTTGAATCTCTTGAAGAGGCTTCCTGGAAGTTAATCAACACCGGAGTGACCACGTGTGAGGAAGTTGAACGAGTAGTCGGAAGTGTTCGACACGAAGGAGACTATCTGCTCGATCACGTAGTTCGCCAAGGTGAAGATTCTAAAGTCTCCTCGAAGGGGCTTATTTCTCAACCGAAGCTCCTGCTTGTAGAAGACGATTTCGATCAACGTGAAGTGTATCGGATGATTTTTGAAGGCGAGATGTTCGATGTGATCTATGCGAACGATGGCCGAGAAGCGCTCGAAAAATTGTGCGAACAGAGAGTCGATGTTGTGGTGTGTGATATTATGATGCCGCGGCTGGATGGTTTTAGCTTTCTCAAACGAATTCGTTCTATGAAGGAAACCAAATCACTCCCCGTGCTTATGCTGACTGCCGCTGGGTCAGAAACTATTGAAACAGATCTTATCTCAAGTGGAGCCGATGATTACTTGCCAAAGGCGAGTAGTGTAAACGTTCTTGTCGCGCGTGTGCGGCGACTCGTTGATCGTGCTTCGGACATGAAGTAGAGATAAAATCGGAGCAGGACGAGGACGAGGAGCAGGATAAGGAATAGGACTAGGAGAAGGAATGAGGACAAGGAAAAGGAGTAGGGAAGAGAAATACTCGGCGCTACTGTAAGAGATAGGCTTCGATGAACTGATCGAGATCGCCATCGAGGACTTCATTCACACTCGAGGTCTCAAAATTTGTTCTTAGATCCTTTACGAGCTGATACGGCTGCATCACGTATGAACGGATCTGACTTCCGAAGTCGATCTTCTTTCGCTCCCCTTTTACCTGCTCCATCTGTTCCTGCTGTTCGCGTTGCTTTAACTCAAATATCTTGGCTTTGAGGAGCTTCATTGCACGAGATTTGTTCTTGTGCTGTGAGCGTTCGCTCTGGCATGCAACTACAAGTCCGGTTGGTAAGTGTGTCAAGCGAACCGCAGAGTCAGTTTTATTCACGTGCTGTCCACCAGCGCCAGAAGACCGATAAGTGTCTATCCGGAGATCTTTCTCATCAATTTCCACTTCGATCTCCTCTTCGATGTCCGGGGTCACGGAAACCGAGGCGAAAGAGGTGTGTCTCCGTGCATTGGAATCAAATGGCGAAATTCTAACGAGTCGGTGTACACCCTGCTCGGAGCGAAGGTGGCCATAGGCATAGTCACCCTGAACGAGAACTGTTGCACTTTTGATACCGGCCTCTTCACCGGGGCTGTATTCGAGAACCTCTGCTCGAAAACCTTTTTTTTCAGCCCACCGCATATACATTCGAAGCAACATCTCTGCCCAGTCTTGAGCCTCGGTTCCACCTGACCCTCCGTTGAACTCGACTATCGCATCTTGTTTGTCAAAAGGCTGAGACATTTTACAGAGAAATTCGTGTTGCTCGAGGAGAGCGGCGAGCGAACGGAGTGCCGTCTCTGCTTCAGCGAGAAACTCTGCTTCGCCCTCGGCTGCAAGTTCGAGGGCGGCCTCGACATCTGATGAGAGCCGCTGAAGGGCTTCGATTACGTCGACTGCTTCCTGACACGATGAACGCTCACGAAGCACTTCTTTTGCGACGTCGGGATCGGACCAAAAACTGGGATCTTGGCTCTGGGATTCGAGCTCGGCTAATCGTTCGCGCTTAGATGGGATGTCAAAGATACCCCCTCAGGGCATCAACTCGCCCTTGGAGATTTCGGAGTTCAGATTTAATTTCAGAGCTTTCCATATCGGAATGCTACCTTCTGAAAGGAGCAGAGATCAAGCGATGAGGTTGAACAGTTCGTCCTCCCGAGCTTTCATCCGATTTGCTTCTTCTTTCGGGACATTCTCGTGATCATAGCCGATAAGATGAAGCAGCCCATGGATTAAGAGACGGAGGAGTTCGTCATCAAGTGGTACTCCGAGAACTTTCGCCTGCCGTTCGGCCGTATCGAGGGAGATGACGACGTCACCGAGGCTCTGAGTCGGAACCGGTGCTCCTTCTAAAAGTGAGAAAGAGAGGACGTCAGTCGGTTTGTCTTTCGCTCGGTAGTTTTTATTGAGCGCCTGAATATCTGAGTCCGTAGTAAAAACAATACTGACTTCTGTAACGAGAGGAGAATCAATCTCAGATTCCAAGTCGCTTAAGATTTTCTTTATCTTCCGGACTATCTGTTTTTTCTGAATCGCTTTCTTGGGATGATTGTTCTGAAGATCCACTGTCCACTTTATGAGCGCCATTCGAGCCTTCCTTTTCGCCTTGACCTTTCTCCTTGGCCTTTTTTTCTCGATTGCCTTCAGGTGCTGCTGAAGGTGCATCACCCTCTTTCGGAGTATCTGGAGAAGAAGCTGGCGTTCCCTCACTGGATGATCTCGGAACTCCTTTTTCGACCGGTTCGTTATAAGCAATTCGCTGATGGTAGATGCTCGTCAGAATACGGGTGAAGGACTTCGCAATAAGATGAAGATCGTTCAGAGTAAGGTCACACTCGTTGAGCTGACCACTTGAAAAGACCTTATTAATCATCTTTTGCACCATCCCCTGAATTCGGTCCCGACTCGGCTCACTGAGCGTCCTTGCGGCTGCTTCGATACCGTCAGCGAGCATAAGGATACCAGCTTCGCGTGTTTGGGGTTTCGGTCCAGGATAGGAATAGAGACTTGAATCAACCTCGTCGGGGTCTTCTCCGGTTTCTTTCGCCTCTTTACACGCTTTGTCAAAGAAGAATTCAATGACAGAAGTTCCGTGGTGCTGAGGAATCATGTCGAGGATAGGCTCTGGCAGCCGGTGCTTTCTTCCAAGTTCAAGACCATCTTTCACGTGTGAACGGATGATAAGAGCTGACA
>JAGRAO010000262.1 GCA_020434565.1 Bdellovibrionales bacterium | reverse complement strand
AGAAAGACAACTGCTGTTCGAGCGAAGCTCGAAAAAGCGGTAGAATTTGGGCTGATTAAAGAAGCGAGGATCAGTTCAGCACTCAAGGCCGGAAAGAGCGCCATAATGACGCCGTGAACGGTCTGAAATCGCTCTTCTTGGGACGAGCCTTTTGAGGTGAGTTCCGCCATAAAACCGGGACAATCCTTCTCTGGAAATTCCTGACTTTTCAGCTAAGCCAGATCAAACAAGTGGAGTGAACCTTTGCCAGTGACCCATCCAATATCGGTTACTTAGATTCATCTCCCCGAAGATTTTTCTCATGATTATTATACGCCGCAATGATACGAGAGACGAGCTGGTGGCGAATCACATCCTCTTCTGAGAACCGCACTGTACCGATACCATTGATGTTTTTCAGGATATCGAGCGCCTCCGAGAGGCCCGATTTCACCCCTCTCGGGAGGTCAATTTGGGTTATGTCCCCTGTGACAACGCACTTTGAGTCCCGCCCCAATCTCGTCAGCAGCATCTTCATCTGTACCTGGGTGGTATTCTGAGCCTCATCGAGAATAACAAACGCCTTTGAGAGAGTCCGACCCCGCATGAACGCGAGTGGAGCTACCTCTATCTGACCTCGCTCAACGAGGTCGTGAGCGTGATCAAAATCAACCATATCGTGGAGTGCATCGTAGAGCGGGCGTAAGTACGGATTGACCTTCTCAGCCATGTCGCCAGGTAAGAAGCCGAGCTTTTCTCCAGCTTCTACCGCGGGACGGCAGAGAACCACGCGCTTTACCTCATGGCTCATAAGGGCTGCTACTGCCATTGCCATAGCGAGGTAGGTCTTTCCCGTTCCTGCTGGTCCAATCCCAAATACAATGTCGTTTTGTTGAATCGCTTCTATGTACTCTTTCTGTTTAAAGGTCTTTGGAGTGATTGTCCTCTTTCGGCCAGCGATGGTGACGTGTTCTCTCAGAAGATCACTCAGCTTTCGTCTCCGGTTTGAAGACAAGAGGCGAATGGCGCGCTCGATGTCTCCGGGGTAGAGCTGTTCTCCCTGTTGGAGGAGTTCTTGAAGTTGGCTGAGAACGTCGTGCGCAAGTTCTACTTCTGTATCTTGGCCTTCAATTTTTATCCCCGAGGAGTCTTGGGATACTTTTACTTCAAGTTCTCGCTCTACCGTCTTTAGGTTCTTGAGTTGTTCTCCTCCGAGCTTCAACAGGATCTCTGGGTCGGAGATAGAGAGGTTCATCGATACGGTTGCACCGACTGGGGCGCCGTTTCGCTTTTTTGCAGAAGACTTTGGAGTTTCAGTCACACGCTATCCTATGAGCTCATACATTTTTTGAAGTGACTGCTCGAGCATTGCTGGGTCGACCCCACCGGCTTGAGCAAAATCTGCCCGTCCACCGCCTCGCCCTCCGCCGGCACTTGCGGCTTCTTTCACGAGATTTCCCGCGTGAAATTTACTGGTTAGATCCGAGGTGACTCCGGCAACGAGGATCCCAGTGCCGCCGTGCGAACTCGCCAAGGCAACGATTCCTGAGCCAAGAGATACTTTGAGTCGATCGACGAGAGAGCGCAAAGCATCGGTATCAGTATCAGGAATCTGCTCCACAACGACTTTCACGCCGCTTGGGGTAGTCCGTGCTCGCTCAACAAGGTCTCCACTAGCATTCTGAGCCACTCTCGCCTGAAGTTCGTTCCGCTCTCGTTCGAGCTGTTTGATTCTTTCAAGCTGTTTTTCGATTCGGTGGGTTACTTCAGATGGCTCACTTTTGAGAAGAGCGCTCAGCTCACGCTGCATCTTAAAGACCTGTTCGATCTGAGACTCAGCAATATCGCCAGTTGTACACTCAATTCTCCTCACGCCTGCCGAAATGCCAGATTCGGAATCGATTAAGAGAAAGCCTATATCACCACTTCGCTGAACGTGAGTCCCACCGCAAAGTTCTAGTGAGCGTGGGCCAATCTCAACAACTCGTACTTCTTTCCCGTATTTTTCTCCGAAGAGCGCCATCGCCCCTCGGGCTTTCGCATCTTCAACCGACATGATCTCCGTTCGAACCTCGTGGTTTGAGCGAATTTCGCTGTTCACGATTTCCGAAATCTCTCGGAGATGATCACTTGAAACGGCTTCAAAGTGCGAATAATCAAAGCGCAGAGAACGTTCATCGACACGCGAACCAGCTTGCTGCACATGGGTCCCGAGGACTTTTCGAAGGGCGGCATGGACGAGATGCGTCGCAGAGTGATTTAAGCGAATACTCGCACGCCGCTTACTATCAATTGAGAGGTCTACTGACATACCAATCTGACCTTTCGAAAGCTCTCCGCTACGAACGACTCCGGAGTGGATATAGTGTCCACTCGCCGTTTTCTGCGTGTCTCGCACTTCAAAGACAAAATCTTTCCCTGTGATAATTCCAGTGTCACCAACCTGACCGCCAGACTCGGCGTAAAAGGGTGTCGCTCCTGTTACAATAGATGCTCGTTCCCCAGCGCTTGCACTCTTGGACGTGTCAACTTCGAAGAAAACCTCAACAAGAGATGAGTCAGCTTTTGCAGCATCGTACCCAAGGAATTCGGTCGGTGCGCCACCGACTTCCCTACTCACAAAGGCGATTCCACGTTCTTCTCGGTCTTCACGTGAACGCTTCTTCTGAGCTTCCATCGACTTTCCAAAACCGTCTCGGTCTACGGTAATTGAATAGGGTTTCAGGGCGTCTTCGGTAAGGTCAAGCGGGAAGCCATAAGTATCATGGAGCAAAAAGGCCACCGCGCCAGGCAGAACTGTTGAACTTCCGAGAGCTTCACGCTCACGATGCAAAACGGTAAGACCAGAATCGAGCGTTTCATAAAACTTTCGTTCCTCAGCATCTACGACTCGCTGGATTATCTCCTTTCGGGACGCCAATTCTGGGTAGCTCTCGGTATAAATATCGACCACTCTTCCCGTTGTTTCTTTAAGGAACGGTGCATCGAACTCAAGAGCACGTCCGTGGCGAGCAGCCCGACGGAGTATCCGTCGTAGTACATATCCTCTCCCGTCGTTTGAAGGATGGATTCCGTCTCCAATAAGAAACGCAAGTGCTCTGGAGTGGTCAGCAATCACCCGCATTGCCACGTCTTGCGCATAGCCCTTATCAGTTCGAAGATCTCGACGAGCGAAAGAGCTTCCATCATACGGTATCCCACTGAGTTCTTCACACCGCGAGATGATGGAACGGAGGATGTCGTTGTTGTAGTTCGACCAAGAGCCTTGCTTAATAGCGGCTACACGATCGAGTCCCATCCCAGTATCAACCGAAGGCTTTGGGAGCGGGGTGAGTTTTCCTGCCTGGTCCCGATTGAACTCCATGAACACGAGGTTCCAAATTTCGACAAATGAGCCGTCATCGTTGAGGAATCCTTGGGCTGATGCCTTGGATGGGTCCTCTCCTCGATAGACATGGATCTCCGTGCACGGTCCGCAAGGCCCGGTGTCGCCCATAGCCCAAAAATTGTCTTTCTCTCCTAAACGAACGACTCGCTCAGGAGGCACTGGAGTGTGGTTGACCCAGAGATCATGAGCTTCATTATCCTTTTCAAAAATTGTCACCCATAGCCGTGAGGGGTCAAATTGAAGTTCTTCGGTCACAAACGCCCAACCGAATTCGATAGCTTCCTTCTTGAAGTAATCCCCAAAGGAAAAATTTCCAAGCATCTCAAAAAAAGTATGGTGTGTAGCTGATATTCCTACGCTTTCGAGATCGTTGTGCTTTCCTGAGATCCTCATGCACTTTTGACTCGTTACAGCGCGCACATAATCCCGCTTTTCGGAGCCAAGAAAGCACTCTTTGAACTGATTCATTCCCGCGTTTGGAAAGAGGAGCGTTGGGTCACCATCCAGGCGGAGAGAAGAACTTGGCACGCGGGTGTGACCATTTTTCTCAAAGAATCGAAGAAACTTCTCTCGAATATCTTTTGTTTTCATTCTACGTTACCGACCCGCTCCAAATGTGCCTCAGTGAACCGCTCCCACGGCACTCTTGAGAGACTATAGAAGTCGTCTCAAAAATACCATTCTGCTGCGGTTTCCAGCTCTTAGGGAACGTCCTTTTCTTTTGCTCAAGGTGAGCGTCCGCCACAAGATCGACGTAGTGCGGCCCACGCTCATGAGGAGAAGCGAGACCTTTTTGAGATGAATCTCTCAAGCGAAGAGCGCGAGATTTTCTATTAAATCGTGTAAAAACAGAAAGTTACTGACTAGAATCCAAAATCGGAGAGGGAAATTTTTGAAAAATCCACGGTACGAGCGCTCCGTAGTCAACAGGCTTGGTGAAGAGCGAGCGGTTCTCTCGAACAAGAAAACGTGCGAGAAGCTCAGGCTCAACCGAGTTTGCTAGAAGAGCCGCCGGAATATCACCACCGGCTTCTTCAAGAAGCTCAACGACTTTTTCCCCACCAAAGATCGGCACATTCTCATCGACAACGAGAGCGATCGTAGTATTTCGATTTTCGGCGAGCCACTCGCGTGCTCTGAGCGGATCTGAGTAGCTCCGTGCAGAGATACTGTAATTTCGAAGTACCCGAGCATAAGAGCTGCCACCACTTGCCACGCCATGAACCACGAGCACGAAGTGCTCTTTTCCACCGATAGTTCTATGTTTTGGGAGAGGGCGAACGCTTTCCAAATCAGAGGAGGTATTGGAAGTGGAATCTTGTTGACTGGTGAGAGAGGTATCTTCAGAGGCGTTTGTACTCATACTGTTCCTTTCATCAGGCGGTTCCAGCATCTCGCGCAACATGTGCGTTGTTCGCAGCGCAGCGAATCACGAAAAAAAACTTTCAAAGAACATAAAGGTCCGACGCAGAAACGATTGCATGAGTGAGAAGCGAGCGAAACCCCTTTCCCATTCGAATTCTTTGAGTTGTTTGTTCGGGG
>JAGRAO010000261.1 GCA_020434565.1 Bdellovibrionales bacterium | reverse complement strand
AACGCTACGGCCGAGATCTGGTCGAGGAAGCCCGCAAGGGGAAAATGGATCCTGTCATCGGCCGAGATAGCGAGATTCGGCGAGCCATTCGAATACTTTCGAGAAAGACAAAGAACAACCCGGTGCTTATCGGAGAACCAGGGGTAGGAAAGACAGCTATCGTGGAAGGACTCGCCCAGAGGATTGTCAGGGGCGATGTACCTGAAGGGCTGAAGGAGAAAACAGTCTTCTCTCTCGATATGGGCTCACTGATAGCAGGAGCAAAATATCGCGGTGAATTCGAGGAGCGGCTGAAAGCAGTACTCCAAGAGGTAAAACAGTCAAACGGACAGATCATTCTCTTTATCGACGAGCTTCACAACATTGTCGGAGCAGGGAAAACTGAGGGTGCCATGGATGCTGGAAACCTCCTCAAACCTATGCTCGCGAGGGGGGAACTCCACTGTATCGGTGCAACAACACTCGATGAATATAGAAAGTATATAGAGAAAGACAAAGCGCTTGAGCGCCGTTTTCAACCCGTGCTGGTAGATCAACCGAGTGTTGAGGATACCATTTCAATACTTCGTGGAATTAAAGAGCGTTTTGAGGTCCATCACGGGGTAACGATTCAGGATAACGCCCTTATTGCAGCCGCGACGCTTTCGCACCGGTACATCCCCGATCGATTTTTACCCGATAAGGCCATAGACCTCGTGGACGAAGCGTGTGCGATGATCCGCACTGAGATCGATTCGATGCCGGCCGAACTTGATGAAGTAACACGGCGGGTGATGCAGCTTGAAATCGAAGAAGCTGCTCTCAAAAAAGAGAAAGATAGGGGAAGCCAAGAGCGGCTCGCAGACGTTCATCGTGAGATCTCCGATCTCAAAGAGAAAGAGAACACGATGCGGGCTCAGTGGGAAGCTGAGAAAGGGGGAATCGAGAAGCTCCAACATCTCCGTGAACAGATTGAGCAGGTACGCCACGAGATAGAAGTGGCAGAGAGAGCATACGACCTCAATCGTGCGGCTGAATTGAAACACGGACGACTGCCAGAACTCGAGAGGGAACTGCGAACCTCAGAGGAGAAACTCTCCTCGTCGGACGAGGGGAAGCTCCTTCGTGAAGAGGTCACCGACTCAGAAATCGCTGAAATCATCGCAAAGTGGACTGGAATTCCTCTGTCGAAACTCATAGAAACTGAGAAAGAGAAACTCCTCAAGCTGCATGAGATTCTCGCTCAAAAGGTCATTGGACAGGATGAAGCAGTGCAGCTCGTTACAGATGCCGTGATTCGAGCTCGAGCGGGCATAAAAGATCCGAGTCGACCCATTGGATCCTTTATCTTTCTTGGGCCAACTGGGGTTGGAAAGACTGAACTTGCAAAGACTCTCGCTGGAACCCTCTTTGATTCCGAAGAGAACATGGTGAGGATTGATATGAGCGAATACATGGAGAAATTCTCCGTTTCGCGCCTTATCGGAGCCCCTCCGGGATACGTAGGTTATGAGGAGGGTGGTCAACTCACCGAGGCTGTTCGGAGAAGGCCCTACGCAGTAATACTCTTCGATGAGATCGAAAAGGCCCACGCCGATGTGTTTAACGTCTTGTTGCAGATTTTGGATGATGGGCGAATTACGGATTCGCAGGGGAGAACTGTTGATTTCAAAAACACCGTCATCATTATGACCTCAAATATCGGCTCTCCGCTTCTGCTCGATGGCTTGGACGAACAGGGAGAGATAAGGGAATCCACGCGAAAAAGTGTCCTCGGAGAGCTTCGAGCCAGTTTTCGGCCTGAATTTCTGAACCGAATTGATGAGATAATCCTCTTTCGACCTCTGGGCTTAGAGGATATCGAACGAATAGTCTTGCTCTTGGTAAATGAGTTACGAGAACGACTCGCTGAGCGCGACCTTACTCTTGAGCTCTCGAACGAAGCTGTTGAGTTCATTGCCAAGGCCGGATATGACCCAGTCTACGGCGCAAGGCCTCTTCGGCGTTACCTACAGAGAAAACTTGAGACACAGATCGCTCGCGCCATATTGCAGCAGCCGTCTGGGACTGCAGGCGTAGTGCAAGTCTCGGTCCGAGATGGAGATCTCGATATAGCGATCTCTTCGGGAACGCAGCCTTCTCAAACGGATTATGCTGTGCACTAGCCGCTTTACATTTCGACGAAATGGTCCTGGTTGTAAAGCCTCATATAGGTTGAAGAACGCGTCGCGTCAGAACATTCGGCGCTTCGAAAATCAAATGAAGAGTCTATACGCCACTGTAGAATTTCACGAATTCTGTTAAGAATCGCCTTGCGTTCTTTTCTAATGAGAGAGACATGCGGCTTGGAACAGTGCCGGATCCCCCATTTCTGATCGATTATCCCTTGAAACGCTGCCATAACAGCTCCCCCTAATTTCTTACAAGCGGATTCCCGCGTTTTGAGACCTCCTGCGAAATCTCTCTTTACCTGCCCTATGAGAGTTATGCCTGAATCCGACAAACTGTCTCATTTCCTTAAGTATCTGATATTTATTGCTTTTCAGGCCAATTTCCTGAATGAAAATCGAATGTCTGCGGACTCTCTCGATCTGAAGTCTTCGCGGAGAGTCCCGGACGAAATGGCCGTTGGACATTTCTCCTCGGTTTTGACCAGGATAAGACACCTGCGTAGCAAAGAGATGAGCGCTGAGAACGAGGAGCACCTGTATGAGTGAGCGATTTCCAGTTCCGCCCCGTATCCAAGAGAGAGCTCTCATAAACCGTTGGGAGGAATATTCTCGCCTCTATCGAGAGTCTCTTGAAAACCGAGATGATTTTTGGGCAACCCAGGCTCGCTTATTCCTCACTTGGGACAGAGACTTTTCACAGACAAGTTCGTGTGATTATCGAACTGGAACAATCGAGTGGTTCTCCGACGGACAGCTAAACGTTTCAAAAAATTGTATCGATCGTCACCTCGTATCACGAGGCGAAAAGCCAGCCATTCTTTGGGAAGGAAATGAGCTCGGCGAGCGAAAGACAATTACCTATCGTGAACTCCACTCCGAAGTTTGCCGCTTTGCTAACATGCTCACAAATCTCGGAGTTTCAAAAGGGGACCGAGTTATCATTTATCTCCCGATGATCCCTGAGCTCGCATATTCAATGCTCGCATGTGCCCGAATTGGCGCCGTGCACTCAGTCGTTTTTGCGGGTTTTTCAGCCGAGTCACTCGGGAATCGGATCGAAGATTGCCAAGCAAAAGTAGTTATTACGGCGAATGAGGGATTACGAGGGCCGAAAACAATCCCTCTCAAGTCAATCTGTGATGAGGCAGTCCTCGATGCTCAGTCCGTAAAGGCTGTGGTTGTCGTGAGACGAACTTCAAACAGGACAGAGATGAAGTCAGGGCGAGATTTTTGGAGCGAAGAACTGCTTGCTACAGCTTCTCCTGAATGCGCTCCAGTCGTTCTGGATGCTGAAGACCCACTCTTTATTCTCTACACCTCTGGCTCAACCGGAAAGCCGAAAGGGCTCGTTCACACTCAGGCTGGTTACCTCTTATACACGGCGTTTACTCATAAGTTTGTCTTTGATTATCACGAAGACGACATTTACTGTTGCGTGGCCGATTGCGGCTGGATCACAGGGCACTCCTATATTGTCTATGGGCCGCTTGCAAACGGTGCCACGACTGTTATGTTCGAGTCCACGCCAACCTATCCAGACCCCGGTCGATACTGGGAGATGATAGATCGCCTTGGAGTGACGAGCTTTTATACGGCTCCTACAGCGATTCGAGCGCTTGAAAAGGAAGGGGAGATTTGGCCCGAGAAATATAGCCTAGAGAGCCTTCGGATTCTTGGATCAGTTGGTGAGCCTATTAATGAAGATGCCTGGTTATGGTACTACAACCACGTTGGACACCGACGCTGTACAATTGTTGATACGTGGTGGCAAACCGAGACTGGTGGAATTCTCATCAGCCCACTTCCTGGCGTAACCGAAACGAAACCGGGCTCTGCGACCTTTCCTCTCTTTGGAATAGATCCTGTCCTCATAGATGATAACGGTAAGGAAGTGAGCACAACACCCGGGAAGGGGAGATTGTGCATCAGAGATTCGTGGCCTGGACAGAGTCGAACCGTCTTCGGGGATCACGATCGTTTTTTCGACACTTATTTCCGTGAGATTCCTGGGATGTACCTCACTGGAGATGCCGCTGAAAGAGACAGTGATGGCTACTTTTGGATTCGGGGGCGGGTTGACGATGTTCTTAACGTGAGTGGTCACCGCCTCGGGACAGCCGAAATAGAGAGTGCCATCGATCACTGTGAGCTCGTGGTTGAAGCTGCGGTAGTAGGGATACCACATGAAGTCAAAGGAACAGGAATATATGCGTTTTGCATAGCATCGCGCGAGATACGCTCGGTCGAAGAAGCCGAATTCGAAGTGAAGAATACAGTTCGTAAGGTTATCGGCCCCTTTGCTGCGCCTGACCATGTCCAGTTCGTTACGGGGCTTCCGAAAACTCGCTCCGGTAAGATCATGCGGCGGATCCTTCGAAAGATTGCTTCTGGAGATCTTGAATCTCTCGGGGATATCTCAACACTCGCCGATTCAGCGGTTGTTGAAGAGATCGTTTCGGGGCGCAAGCGATAGGAGCGCTACTCCTCAAGAATATAGGTAAACCGCCCGTTCGGGGTTTGCCGAAATCGGCCCTGTGATAGGTCTCCGTCATCGAGAAATTGGTCGAGCCTTCTGAGATCCTCTATTGGAGCAGTAGAATCGGTAATTGAAATTCCAGCATACGGGTAGCTATCCGGACCTTCCCAGTTATAATTTCCACCGAGTTTCGTAGTCGGAGACCACTCTCCCAAAGAAATGTACTCTTCCATACCGGGAGGCAACACGAGGTGTGAGTCTGGTGGGAAGACCTCGTTATCTGCTTGATACGCA
>JAGRAO010000260.1 GCA_020434565.1 Bdellovibrionales bacterium | reverse complement strand
GCATCGCTGGTTACAGTGCGATATCAACTATTCAAGATTGCTATTCAACTGCGCATTCAGACGGCAGTGGAATTCTTGGGGGATGGGATGGAAGAGGCACCGTGATGCGAACGTATTTTGTTGGAGCCGCAGAAAGATACGGGATATCAAGTCCTCCACAGTACTTATACTTTTTTAGGGATAACTACTTTGATCGAGAACTTGTGCCGAACGATCCCGGTTTTGCGGAATCAAGCCCCCTATCTCGAGAGGAGCTCGAAGATATCGCTACTTACGCGAACGAATGGGATATAAGCCCTGACGATTCCGGCGAGGATACAATTTGGAAGATCACCACTGATGGCAACCATTTACCAAGACTGGCTTGGGAACTTGAGGACTAATCTCGGGTAGATATCGGCGCTGCTCTATTTTCGTAAGAGGCAAACGTCTTTCTTCTTCAAGGAGCTTCTCGAGGATGCATCTTTCCTGCGGCATCAAGGGCCCTAACTACGGGAGTGGAAAGTACGGCTACGAACGAAAGTCACATAATCTCTGGTATTCAAACCGAAAGTTTTGTTAAACTTCGTTAAAGTTAGAGTCAAACAGGGTCGCAGGGGAGTGGCGGACAACGAACAAGTAGTCAGCAAGCAGGCAGAAGAAAGAGCAGAAGAAAGAAGTGTCGGGGTATCAGATGCTGCTGCTGGGACGACTCATTTTTGGATCTCAACCTACCCATTGGTCCAGTCCAAGCTTCTTCTTGTTCCTCCACAAGATTGTTCCGCTACTTATCCCTCTCGAGCAAGTCTCCGTATCTTCGATGCTGACGGCGAGATCATTAATGAAGTGCAGCTTGTGTTTGAGAGCTCAGAGTTGTCGGTTTTAGAGATGGAGCAATATCTCGAGGGGTGTAAGCTCGTGCAGGGGATGAAACAGGCACACCTCGAGGTGGCGACTTCGCCCGGGATTACCTCGGCGGTAAGGCTGATTGCCGGTGAAGCCTCATCATTCTCTGCTCCTTTGATAGAACTTGCCAAAGATGATTTCCATTTTCTTCCCGTGAGTTTCTCTGAAAACCGCTCGAACTTCGCTCTTCTCGTGAACTTTGGGGAAACGGAGGCCGAGGTAAAGTGTCGTCTCTATCGTGATAAGAGAAAACCGGAAGAGTTGGTGCGAATTCCCCCTCACGGGACGAGAGTTGTGGCGCTTGAAGTAGATTTTGTTGAGCATGCTGGATCTGTTGCTCATCAGGCCTCTCAGGTGTACCTGCGGATTGGTCTTCGAAGTGGCTCGCGGGTTGGTGTTCAAGTACTTGAACAAACGCAACCCTCACCTCGAAGCCAGTTTTATTCGACGGTATCGTAGGAGCTGGGGTTCATGCAGAGTTCTCGATGGCTTACCTTTGGATTTTGTAACTCGGTCTCAGATTCCCTTCTGCACCTGTTCCCCTCTTCCGTCACCGCTACCGCGCCGTATCCGATTACGACGAAATTTCGGATGTTCCATGGTGGGGAGCAGTCTCGGATTGTCACAGTAGAAGGGATGAGGTTGGGGCAGCCAGACGGAGTTCGCTTGAGCGATCTCTTCTCCTCGCTTCGTGAAGGGAGTGTGGGTCCCATCGGTGTGGAGGTCTCGTTTCATACCCTTCAGCCTCGTCTCGAGTTGGGCGGTTCGAGATGTGTCGTTGAAATTGCTTCTCGCTCCGCGTCCAGCCGTTTCAGTGCAGCGTATCCCCTTCGATTTGCTGGGTTCGATCCGCTCAAATCCTACGGGCGGGTTGTCTTGAAGGATGCTCTCACGAAGTCTTCTGTGGTCTTGCTCAACGGTACTCCGGACACGATCGAGGCAAGTGTGTTGCCTTCGGTACGGGCTCCTTCCCAAAATGTTTCCGGACAAAATGATACTGAAACGTCTCATCTCGAGGTCCTTCCATTTTTTGTGGAGCAGGTCGGCCCGTTTTCAGCAGTCGAGATTCCGTTCCCGGATGATATTTTTCAGAAAATGAGAGCTACCGAGTGTTCTTGGGGATTGGTGCGAGGTGCTTCTGTTGAGGTGAGCTTGAAGCGAAGCGCTATCAATGATTCTGCCCGTTCCAAAATCTCAAAACGAACTGAGATTGAGGGATCGATGTGCGGGTCATTTCTTGTTCACCGCGACGCGAATACTCATGTCCCGATGAGCATTATACCGGCTGACTATCCCCTCTCCGTTCTCGAACCAGTGAAGGATGCTGAACAAGAAGGAGAGGGAGAGCCTGAGGACCAATTAGAGGAGGATGTGGGATGAAAGGCTTAGTGCTGGTCCCATACGCAAGTATGAGTCAGGAGAGTGGGATTATTTATCTCCTCTCTCACTATCTCAAGGAGATGCATCCAACCCTCACACAGATTGTGTGTAACGGGGTCTTTGCGAGTTGTGACCGAGATAGAGTCACTGAATGGACTCGGTCCTTAAATCACTGTTCCCGGTGTCTCCATGAGCAGCAAGCGATGGCAAAGTGGGCTGGTCTTCAATACAGCGAGTTGTCACAGTTTCTTCCCTCAGAGGATGTGGTCAAAACTCGGCGTTGGATCATGAATAGAACTGCTGAGGAACTCTGGGAAGAGGAGTGGTTTGGGCTCTCCCTGAGATCCGCTATTCAAGGTTCCCTAAGCGAGCGTATCGGTTCCCTCAAGCCTGATTTTCGAAACAAGCTCCATCAGTCAATAGTAAAGCGATTAGCTCTCGTGGCTATTCGGATGGCGAATGCTTCGCGTCGCTTAAACAATCGCCTTCGCCCCGATGTCGTGTTTCTTGCAAACGGGGAAGATGTTCTGACTCGCAGTTATCGCGAATCGGCCGAAGCCACGGGAGTTCGTTGCATTCGATTCCGGTGGAACATGGGAAGTCGAAGAGTCCTTATTCACTCGGATCGGCACGAGGAGTATTTCCCGTGTGAGGTTCTCCTTGACAATCTTGCGCAGGTAAGAATTGATGTCGCTAGTTGGCCTGAAGAATTGTTGCTTTTGCTTGATAAGATTCTCGACTTTCTCGATGTTCCGCATGGGCAGCTTCGATTGCCGTTGGCTCAGTAAGAAAAAGACTCGGGGCACGACGGTTCCTTCCGGTTTAGAACCTATTCAGTGAGAAGACATGTCACAGCCGATTCCTCTACAACGCGATTCTTGGCATTGGGGAACTGAGAGTATCTTTTGGGGGTTCGACCCTTCTCATCAGTACACTCTAAAATTGCTGCAACCGAAGAAGGGTCGGGACGGATGCCTTAGTTTACAATATCACCATGAAAAGAGTGAGAGCTGGGTTGTTCTAGAGGGAGTCGCGTGGGCCTTCATGATAGTCGATGGCCAGGTCTGTACCCGGCTTCTAAAGAAAGGGGATGTGCAGAATTTGCCAACCGGGATCATACATCGCTTGATGGGGGCCTCAGACGACGTCAAAATCCTCGAACCCTCGACACCAGATCGCCATGCCTCGGATAAAAGTCAACCAAAGGACGTTGTTCGGCTCCACTGTGTCTTCGGGAGGGAGTGTGCGGCTGCGCGGGATTCGGCAGAGGAGGCGTTAGTTGAAAGAGCGATCGTAGTCACCGAAGAAGCGATTCTTCAGCTTGAGCGCGGTGAGTTGCCTCAAGAAATTGCGCCTGATCTTGGAGGCAGTCTCGGTGCCTGGAATGTGTATGCGTGAATGTCTGACTCAAATGGGCGACGACTGGAAAAAGGAAAGGGGGAAGGGGATCCCCCAAATTCGAATGATAACCCTTTGAGCTAACCTCTCGGGCGCATCGACAAGATCGCAT
This sequence comes from Bdellovibrionales bacterium, assembly GCA_020434565.1. Lineage (GTDB taxonomy): Bacteria > Bdellovibrionota_C > UBA2361 > UBA2361 > RFPC01 > JAGRAO01. Next base: position 1,188 of record JAGRAO010000260.1, on the reverse strand, counting down.
CGGCCACTCCTGCCGGGAGTATTTCGTTCAGAACCTCTCTCAGGACATCGCTCGGGATGTCTGACAGGTTCATCAACTGGCGAACGAGCGTTGAGCTCACCTGCTGAGTATCAGGCGGTGGGGTCACAAACTGCGTTGAAAGTTCGTGACCAAGTTTTTCACCGAGGATCCGGTTTGCAAATGCCACCTGCTGCTCCTTAACGAGATCGAATCCATCTCGAAGCCCTCGTACCACGGTGTGCAGCCCGAGTTCTCTGGCGAAAACAGCGAGCGAACCGGGAAACGCCTCCACGTTGACACTATTGCCGAACTCAGCCATCGCTATAGAGAGCAGCTCACGCCGTTCGTCGATCGTGAACTCGCCCCTGGGTTTCTCGGGATTGCAGCCAATTGCCACAATCACCTTCGAAGAGATTCGCAGTGCCTCACGCACGGTTGCCACATGCCCACGAGTCACCGGGTCAAAACTCCCGGGAAAAATCACCGTTAGCCCTGTACCGGGATTCGTCACGCTGTGATCTGTCATGATGTGTCCTTTCGTTGGAACCGGATGTTAACCTTCTTTGCAGAAAGCTACAAAAAATGACGGTGAGACTCAAACCTTCAGCCAAATAAAGAGAGTTGTTGAAGAAGGATTACAGGCTTGCTATCTCAGTTTGCCGCTTTTCGAATTCGAGGTCCCTTTGCCGTGTATCGCAAAGAGATTCGTCTCATGAGTAAAGAGAGTTTTTTGTCGCACGCGGTAGTTTTCGAGGGCTATCTCAATGAGTTCATTCACGAGCTCAGAAAATCCAAGACCGCTGTGTTCCCAAAGATAAAAGGAGAGCGACCCTGGAATTGAATTGAGTTCGTTCGCAAAGAGTTCGCCGGTTCTTTTATCGACCATAAAGTCCATTCGAGCAACGCCTGAGCAGCCGAGCGCTCGAAACGCTTGTTTTGCATACTCCTGCACTCTGGCAGTGAGTTCAGCATCTACATCAGCCGGAATAATTCGGTCCATCGCTGAAAGTGAAGATTTCCCTTTTGATCCACCGCCCTGCTCATACTTGTCTTTGAAACTCAAGATCTCTCCAGAAGAGAGAGGCTTTTCGAGAACGGATGCTCTCTGATAAGTTTGTCCTCCGATGACTGAGCAGTTAAGCTCGAACATTTCCCCCAGGTATTTCTCCACGAGAATTTTTGGACAAA
>JAGRAO010000259.1 GCA_020434565.1 Bdellovibrionales bacterium | reverse complement strand
TCTCGTGTGAGCCAATCCTTCATCTTTTGTACAGTACTCTCTGGAACGCTCACCACCAAACTCACTTGGGAAAGGACCGTTTCCAACCCGTGACATGATCAGCTTTGCAACACCAAAGGCGTAGCGGTGAAATTTCGGCGGAACATCACCTCCAGAATAGGCGGCCGCGACACTCGTGTGACTACTCGTTACATACGGGACATCACCAGCAACCACATCAAGCATGTATGATTGGGCACCTTCGAAAATCACCTTTGCGCCCGAGGCGACCTTTTCCGCGAGAAAAGTGGGGCTTTCGAGAACAAATCCACAAACCTGCTCAACAGCGGCACGAAAACGTTCCAACGCTTGATGTCCAATTTCTCGGTATGAATCTTCTACTTCAAGCTGGTTCAAGAGCTTCTCGGCCGCACGAATAACCCCAGTTGGATCCGCTTTCAAATCCCTCGCTCTGATATTGGTAATCATTCCATCACGCATTCGAAACGCACGGTCTGCATATGCTGGCCCAATACCATTTCCAGTTGTTCCAACATGAGCGCCGTGCAGTTTGTCGAGGACAATGTGATGTGGGAGTACAAGGGAGGAATTCGGACTGATAAAGAGTCGACCCGAGACTGAGTACCCGATGTCGGCTATTGATTGGAGCTCTTTCTGAAGATCTGCAACGCTTAAGGCACAACCACTTCCGATGTACATGAGCTGCCCTTCATACGCTACTGCAGAGGGAACCTGACGAAGAGCCAGCTTGCCCCGATCTGTCACAATAGTGTGGCCAGCATTCACTCCGCCATTGAACCGAGCAACTACATCGTATCGGGGAGCGAGATAGTCAACAATCTTTGCCTTCCCCTCGTCTCCATACTGGAGCCCGATCAACACATCACAGTATCCAAAGTCTGTCTTTGTCATATCAGCTTCGTTCTTTGCTGTTATATATTTTTGAGCGAATATGTCGAAAAGGAGCTCTCGACCTGCAGTCTACGACATTTCGACAAGGGATAACCCTACACTGGTTTGAGATAATCTTCTATCGATTTGGGCCAATAAATTCGATCAGAGGCGATTTCCCGAAAGGTTTTAGGACAGTACTTTTCTCTCTGTAAATGAAATAGCAGCTCAATCTGCTTACAAGTGTCTGGTCACTCGGCGTCACTCAGCGAATGCCTCTCTCGCAAAGCTTGAGGAGCCATTCGACTCGATTTTCTCAGGCCATAAGTTGAGCTGTACTTTCTTTGCTACTTGAGAAGTGGCGCAATCTCGGCTCGATATCGATCAGAGAAACTGTGTGAAACGAAACGAAAATCTTGCCCTTCCTTTTGGAACCAATCGTTCCACCCAGCGATCGAGGAGATTGGGTCGTCTTTCGAGTTTACGACAACGAGTTTTGCTGGAATTCCCCATTCGGCTGGGCCGACAAAGCTTCCAGCGGCAACGACCTTTGCGGCAGAAAGTCTTCGTGAGAGCTCTTCTGGCGATAGACCAAGCTCCTTTCTTTTTGCGTGAAGTTCGTCTACCGCGAGTCGGAAGGCGTTACGGCAAATAACGGTTCCTTGGCTGTGGGCCACAATCTCAAGAGTTTCATCTGTAGAGATTCTCCTTACGATCTCATCTGCAAGGCTGCGAGTTGCTGGTTCGAGCGAAAGTTCGGCAGGCGCAAATCGATCAAATACTGCATTGAATCCATCACACAGGGCCCCCGTGACGTCAGCAGCCCCTTTGTTTAGTGCCTTTGCTATTTCTTGAACACTTGAATCGTCGGCTACTCCAAGGAGAGAGAAGAGCTCTTCATCGAGTGATTGAAGGAACTTTTCTATCTGCTGTTTTGAGGCATAATTTGCGAGGGGAATCACTGCTCGTGATGTCAGCTTCGCAAGTTCTTCGGCTTCTTTTTGGGTATCTGTGGGAGTTGTCCGAACACCAAGCACAAGGATAATTGGCCTGTCGATATTACTGAGTGAAACGAACTCAGTCCCTGTAGGGACGCCAAGTTTTCCATTTGAGAGAAGACCGTTGAGAAGTCTTTGGGTCTCACGTTCTTCTCTCTCGACAATACTGCCAGGGTCCTGCTCTGGGCGTGCCGTCTGACCAGCAGCGCTGCCCAGAAATGAGCTAAAAGAGATCGTGAGAGTCGATAGAACGACAGATGCAAGCGGCTGAGGGTTTTGGCTCTTTGTTTCAAACATGAATTCTCCTTTTTACACTAGTCAGAGAGAGGTGAAGAGAAAGAGGAGAAACCCTAAAGCCCCCTGCGAGAGTTTCCTCTCGCAGGGGGTGCTAACATCTGGATCGAGAGAAGCTTACCAGAACTTCAGCTTCTTGATGGCCGACTTCACCAGACTCTTTCCGACGTTCTGAATGACGCCGGAGGGATTGGTGAGGATGTGAATCGCGGTGCCAGCAACGCTGGATGCGCTCTTCAATCCCTCGAGCCATTTGTCACCGCCACGCTGGCTCTTGACGCGATCCGTCAAGACGCGGTTGGCCTGAGAAAGCTTTCGGTTCTCAGCCTTCGCATTCGAGTAGGCCTTTCGGAGCTTGGAGAGGTCCGTCGAGAGGCGAGCATTAGCCCGCTCCAAAGAGCGCACCTGCTTTTCGAGCTTGCGAATGATCACATTCGCTTCGCTCCACGCCTTGTCGTATCCAGCGGTGTAGCCGTCCTGATAGCCCGCCTGGTAGCCCTGCGCGAATCCATCGCGGAAGCCGGCCTCATAGCCAAGCTGGTAGCCGAGCAAGAAGACTTCTCGGAACTGCGTTTCGGCAGATTCCATGGAACCGACCTGAAAGCCGTCGAGGAAACGGTGGAGTTCATCAAGAATGATTCCCCGCTCGATCTCGGGCATGGTCGTGTTCTGAGCGAGTGCTGAGAACTGCGCAAGCAGCATCGAATGATATCCGCCGATAAAAGTCTTCGCCTCGGTCACACGCTGGTCCTTGGTGAGCTTGGTCAAGATGTCATTTGCCACATCCATCCGAAACTCACTTAGGGCGGCCGTCCGCGAACTGGGATCATCAGAAACGCCCTTCTGAGCGAGGAACTCTGCGCGAACCGTCGCAACACGTGAACAGCCCAAGAGGTAGTTCAACGTGTATCCAACAACTCGCCCGAGTTCGTCGGTTTCAAAGCGATCAGCGAGCAGCATCATTGCCGCGGTATAGATCGCTTCGTCATCGGTACCGACAAGCTTTTCGAGCTTGTCGCCGGCTTGCCAGCCCCACAACAACCCGTCAGCGTGCAGGTTCACCTGGCGCAGAAGTTTGGGCATGGTCGCCTTGAAGTCGTTATCGGGGTAGCTCGACTTCGTGATGAAACGCTTGAGGAGCTGAGTCTGCTCGTCGTTCGGTGAGATCGACAACGACAAGCTGTCGATGCCATGCTCAAGACCGTACGACTCCCATTCCCGAATCTGTGCTCCGATCGCAAGTCGGGCAGCAAGTCCCGAAATGAAAGCGGAACCGTGCACCTCTGCCGCGGGAAGGGGGAGTTTCGCCCCGTTCCCGTTCATGATAACGCAGAGCTGGTCCACGTTATCCTTGAAGCCAGACCCGAAGTCCTCTGGCAAGGGGTTCCCGTGGTCGTCGAGCGCCTTGGGAATCGTGACCAGAATTTCGGGAGCAAGCCCCTGCTGGTCGTTGGGCAACGTGAAAGGCGAATAGCGAATCACCTTACCCCCCGAAGCTTCGGCATGGAGATGTGCGATCTTGTCTCGCAGCGTTCCTTTCGTACCGAGCATGACGAAGTAGCTCTCGAACGAAGAGAACTCCGACCACCCCTTGAGCGTTGTCAGGCAGGAAGCGAGCTGTTCCTGCGAGAGTTCGTTCTGAGGAGCGGTGCTGACGATACGGTCAGCCTGAAGATTGAGCTCAGCTGTGCTGGAGCCCATACCAACCATGGTGAGACTTGCGGTCACACAAGTGACAGCGGCGAGCGAGAACAGCACGCCCTTTCGACCGATACGACGAATCAGCTGGAACATGGCCTCATTCCTTTCCCGGGGGACTAACCCCCAAATGGTGTTTCGATATAAACGTGAGGTGACTATTTCACACCAAACCTTGATCCTCTTTTTCTTCCCTGCTGGTTCCACCCTGAGTGTGCTCCAGTAGGGAAGACGAAAGACTCTTCTACTCACACCAACTTTGAACTGGAGAATCAGATAGAAAGACGAATTAGGCCAAACGAACATCAATCCGTCCGAAAGAGAAGAGAGTATTCCGAACAGAATGATCAAAAAGAGGAGAAGATCTCATGATCTCAGTTCGATTGGCGTTTTGCTACTGGAATGAAAAGCGTGCGCGACAAAAGAGAGAATTCCTTACATCTGAGAATTTTGTCTTAACTTGGGAAATGAGGACTATCCTCGAGGCAAACGACATCGCCCGGAATGGGGTTTCGTGAAGCGCTCGAGTTTTGAGAGGTGTAAAACAGAGGACAGAGCGCTCCTCGAGTCCCAAAGACTGGTCATCAAGAGGAACGAAGGTGTATACAAGTGAGAGTGAATTCAAATAGTAAAAAATCCTTCTCTCAGTTTCTTCGTGTGGCCCAACAAGCGGCACTTGCTTCCGGACAAGTCATACGAGAACAGTTTTCAAAGCCATTCGCCTTGGAAGCAAAATCAGATTCTGACTTCACAGTTGAGGTAGATAACCTTTCGGAGAACGCAATTATTGAGATTCTCCGACAACACTTTCCCGGTCATTCAATTTTTTCCGAAGAGGCGGGGCAGCTTTTTGGAGATAAAAGTTTTTTGTGGATGGTCGATCCGCTTGATGGAACAAATAATTTTGTTTGTGGAATTCCCTATTGTGGAGTTGCTCTGTCACTCTTGATAGATGGAATAGTGTCGGTGGCTGTTGTTTACCAGCCTTTTCTTGATCGATTGTACTGGGCCACCGTGGGACTGGGAGCCTTCTGTAATGGCAAAAGGTTCCACCGAGAATCCGCTTGTCATGGAACGAGAAATCGAGCGGAGCGAACTGGGGCCAATGGGAGTGTCTC
>JAGRAO010000025.1 GCA_020434565.1 Bdellovibrionales bacterium | reverse complement strand
CCACGCGTCACGCCGATCATCTGATGTCCCGGTTTTTCCGGCAGCGTTTGAAAGCCCGCTGATCTGTTTCGCAGCTTTCCCGGTTCCTCGCGACATGACTCCTCGTAAGAGATCGGTTACGAGAAATACGGGGCCTCGTCCGCCGACTTGCTGTTCTTCAAATTGAGCAGAAAAGAGTTCTTCTCCCTCTGGGCTTACCACACTTCGAAAAAGGCGTGGGGAAGAGTAAATCCCTTCGTTTGCAAGTGCTCCAAACGCTGAGGTGAGCTTTAGGAGACTCGTCTCTACCGTTCCAAGCGCAAGCGAGAGAACTGGTGGAGGGTCGTCCGCGAGACGAAACCGTTTAATGGTTGAAACGAGCGCTGGAACCCCGATCCTTTGAGCAACATAAACCGCGGGCACGTTGAGGGATTGCTCGAGCGCATAACGGAGTGTTACGTCACCTCGAAATTCGTTGTCAAAGTTGTTGGGGGACCACTCAGGTTGACCCGGTATCTGAATATGAAGGGGGCGATCACTTAAAATGCTCCGGGGATGAGCGACACGGTATGAATTCAAGTGTGGGTCGAGTGCCGTGAGATAGAGAAACGGCTTAATGGTCGAGCCGATCTGTCTCTTCGCAAGCGAGACGCGATCGTACTGACTCTCTTGATAGTCTCGTCCCCCGACATATGCGCGAACAAGTCCACTAAAGGGCTCGAGCGCAACAAGTGCAGCTTGTAGCGTGTCGGGCTTGGCGCCGATCCGTTTCTCAAGAGCTGGAAGCTGGTTTCGAATGGCTGATTCAGCACAGCTTTGCAGATACGGAACGAGTCCGGTGTGGAGTTGTGCGCCACTCACAGCAAGGGCATCCATGTTGACTTCGTCTGGAAGCGAAGCTCGTACCGCGTCGATAAAATACGAGGCTTGGCGCTTGTAGGTTGCAGGTGGGAATACTTTGACGTCTGCTTCTGAGGCTCTTTGAAAGTCTTCTGACGTGATCTCTCCAAGCTCCAAGAGTTTCTTGAGAACCTGGTTCCTTCGCTCTTTCGCTCGATCGGGATGACGACGGGGTGAGTACGCTGATGGAGCCTGGATAATGCCGGCGAGGAGGGCGCTCTCTTCAAGGGTGAGATCGGAAGCAGATTTTCTAAAGTAGCTTCGACTTGCACTCTCTACGCCGTGAAGCGCAACGTTTCCCTCCTGTCCAAAAAAGACTGAATTTAAATACAGCTCGAGAATCTCTGGTTTTGAAAGTCGAAACTCAAGACTCAAGGCCGCAAGCGCTTCAGAGAGCTTTCGTTTCAGGCTCCGTTCCGGAGAAAAAAAGAGATTTTTTGCAAGTTGTTGAGTAATAGTACTTCCACCTTGGACTACTTTTCCCGCGAGCACGTTGGTATAGACAGCTCGAGCAATTCCCAAAAAATCTATCCCGGGGTGATTCAAAAAACGCTCATCTTCGATCGCGATTACTGCATTCACCACGTCAGGTGCGAGCCGTTCAAAACTTATTTTCTCGCGAGTCTTAATCTCTGAAGAAGAGAGATACGAGAGCCGCTCTGGCTCGAGATACTGGTTCGCCGAGCGTTGCTGGTACTTTTGCGATGACCCAAGCGAGAGGGTAAAGAAGCCAGCCGGGATCTCCTCCCCGTAAGGATCGACGAACGCGGCGCGATAGATTTCAAGGAGCTTCTCTTCGGGGCGCAATCGGAACTCAAGTGGCTGCTGTGGAATGCTCTCAAGTTCACGGTATCCTCTCTTCTGAAGTATCTCTCGGATGTCCTCAATCGGCATGAGAGTTAAGGCTTCGAGCGGAACTGGGGCACCGTAAATTGCAGCGAGCCTCGGGTTCCTCCCGTGGGCTATAAACCGCTTCACGCTCCTATCGGCGCTCATGAAGGCTGCAGCGAAGAGAAGGGAACAGATGATAAAGCCGAAGAGGAAGAACTTTCTCATTTGAGGGGGTGATCGAACGCTAAAATATCAAACATAAAAACAAGTTAGGTTGAACAATCCGCTTTCTCTTTTCTGAGCCGATCTGCTAAAACAATGTCCTGTTAAGCCGCGTTATTCATGAGTAAGGCGGGAACTCCCTCCCCTTGATACCAGCTTGTGTCGGAGGGCGCGATAGCCCCGGCGGAGGCTGGCTCTAACAGCTTCCGCAGGATAGTGGGCGGGTGCACATTGCGCGAGTACGTCTTCTCCGGGAGTTTGTTTTTTTAGCGAAGGAATCTCAATGGCCGGTCACTCCAAGTGGTCTAAAATTAAACGGAAAAAAGCGGTTAACGACCAAAAACGGGGAAAGTTGCTGACCAAGCTGCTTCGGGAAGTACAGGTAGCGGCCAAGATGGGAGGCTCAAATATTGAGGGAAATCCCCGACTGAAAGTGGCTGTTCAAACCGCCAAGTCCAACAGCGTTCCGATGGATAACATCGAGCGGGCCATCAGCCGTGGGGCTGGGGACGGAGAGGGCGTTGATTATGAAGAGGTTACCTACGAAGGGTATGGTCCTGGAGGGGTTGCGGTCCTCGTGAAGACACTGACAGACAACCGCGTGCGAACGGTTGCTGAAGTTCGTCATGCATTCAATAAGTGTAATGGGAGTCTTGGTTCTACCAACTCGGTTGCGTACCAGTTCAATGAAAAAGGAGTCTTTGTCTTTTCAAAAAAGGACATCTCCGAAGAAGAGCTCTATGAAGCGGCGATTGAAGCTGGTGCTGAAGATGTGAAAGACGATGAGGATTCATTTGAGGTTCTCACAGATCCGTCGAACTTTGGAAGTGTTCGAGATGCTCTTGAAGCACTCGGCAAGGAGTTCGAAGGCGAGCTGGTGCCGATCCCAACGATGACTGTGAAAGTTGAAGGCGAGGACGCAGAGGGCGTTCTAAAGCTCCTCGATATGCTCGACAATCTTGATGATGTTCAAAATGTCGTCGCAAACTTTGATATGGATAGCGCAGAACTCGATCGGGCGTCTTAAGAGTTCGTGAGCACTTTTTTGAGGAGGAAGGAAGGAGAAGATGATTAGCCGATTGAGAGGAGTTGTTCTCGATATTCAAGGCGCTGAGGTGACCCTTGATGTGAATGGGGTGGGCTATGAGATGTATTGCTCTCGAGCGTGTCTCCAGGATTGTGAGTATGGCTCGGAGCGTGAGTTCATCGTGTTCACTGATGTTCGCGAGGACAGTATTCGACTCTACGGATTCGTCGATACTCTCGAGAAGCGGGTGTTTCTCCTCTTAAAGGGAGTCAAGGGATTGGCTGCCAAAAGTGCTGCTGATCTCATCTCTCAGATCGACAAGCGAGATCTCTTGCGTGCGATCGGATCAGGGGATCTTCGAATGCTTCAAGCGCTGAAGGGGATAGGCAAGAAAACTGCCGAGAGAATTGTCGTTGAACTAAAAGATAAAGTTGGTGGCTTAGCTGGAGAGGTGCGACCACTCCACGCTCAGGTCGAAGTCGGGCATAGCTCCCCTCAGCAGGATGCCCTCGCTGCCCTTGAATCCCTGGGCTTTTCCCGGATTGAAGCTGAGAGAGCACTTGATTCAGTGGTTGCCAATAGTGCTGACAAGGTGATTGATGCCGGAGAACTTGTGAAAGAAGCGCTTCGATATGTTTAGAGCGATGAAGGGAATGAATGACAGATACCAAGGACTCCTCAAAGAAAACTATTATCCCACACCAGGATAGTGGAGATGTCGAAATTTGGATGGGTCTTTCAACCTCAAACGAAGTTGAAGAGGATCGTTCCTTAGAGTTGACCAATCTTCGGCCGACTTCGTTTGAAGACTATGTGGGCCAGGAAGCAATCAAGAACAATCTTCAGATCGCCTGTTCTGCCGCCGCTCGTCGAGGTGAGCCGGTTGACCATGTGTTGCTCCACGGCCCTCCTGGATTGGGCAAGACCTCCTTGGCAAAGATCATTGCCAACCAGCTCGGTGTCGGTTTTAAGGCGACTTCTGGTCCGGTCATTGAGAAGCCGGGTGATCTTGCTGCGATACTGACATCGCTTGCTCCGCGTGATGTTCTCTTTATCGACGAAATTCATCGGCTCCCGCGGGTAGTCGAAGAGGTCCTCTATCCGGCGATGGAAGATTATCAGCTTGATATTTTGATCGGGCAGGGGCCAGCTGCCAAGTCAGTCAAGATCGACTTGAAACCTTTTACGCTTATTGGAGCAACCACTCGCACCGGACTGTTAACATCGCCGCTGCGTGATCGATTTGGAATGGTGCTGAGGCTGCAGTTTTATGAGGCGCATGAACTCGCAGCGATTCTTCGCCGCTCTGCTTCACTGCTTCATCTCAAGATTGATGAGGATTCAGCGCGGCAGATCGGTGCGCGGTCTCGAGGTACTCCCCGAATCGCGAATCGGCTTTTGAAGCGGGTGCGAGACTTTGCTCAAGAGTCAGGAGCTGAGCGAGTTACCGTAGATGTCGCGAATCAGGCGCTTGAGATGCTCGATATTGACCACCTCGGGCTTGACCAGATGGACCGGGAGATCTTGCTTACTATCATAGACAAGTTTCATGGTGGCCCAGTCGGAGTCGACACAATTGCAGCGTCTATTGGCGAGGAGCGTTCAACGCTTGAAGACGTCTATGAACCGTTCCTTCTTCAAGCTGGGCTCCTCGCTCGAACGAAACGGGGTCGAGAGGTGACTCCAAGGGGATATAAACATCTCGGCCGGGAGATCCGGACCCTCAGCCAACAGAATCTTGATTTTCTTGAAGGGAATTAATGCTTGTTCTTCTCCATGCGTTTTTCATTTCGCTTGCGCTTGCCCAGGGAGCTCCCGTCGTGCATTGGGTTGATGAGTCCAAGGAAAGTGTCGTTGTCCGGGGAGAGGTTGAAACGGATCTCGTTGAAACCTGCGTGAACTCGGGTTTGCGGGTGGAGTATCGATTTCTGTTGAGGTTGTGCCGGCACCATTCAAATTGGTTTGATTCTTGTGAGTCGGTTCAGAAGCAGTTGCATCATGTTGCGTACGATCCAGTGACGAGGAGTTTTCAACTTTCGACTGACCGGTTGCGAGATGATCAGCCTCAGACTCGTTTGACCTTTGAGAAATTGAGTAGCGCGCTTACAGCTCTCGTGCGGATTCCCGATCTCCCGTTGCTCTTTCTCTCCGGTAACTTTCCGGCTGGAAGTGACGCAAACGCTGAGCAAAAAGAGCGCTTTTTAAGGAATCACTATATTGACGTGCGAACCATTGCGACCTGTCAGGGTGAGTATAGTGAAACCCTCACACAGGTTTCTTATCTTTTGACCCTGGGGTTAGTGGATCTCGGTGGGAAGGACTCTGGTTGGGAAGATGTCCCGCTTTCGTCTCTTGAATAGAGGGTAAGATGGTTTCTCGTCGGAAACGCTTTGCATTGTGGTGGAGTCGCGCTGGAATTAGTGTCCGCCTGACGCTTTTTGTTGTCTGTACTGTGCTTCTTGGCGTCCTCGTGTATCTGCAGCGTCCGCTGAATGACGATACCTATCTCGTCAGTAACGTTGCGGTCTTTGCACTCGTCAATATTAACGTCGCTATTCTCGTTATCTTAATTTTTCTTGTTGGCCGTAACGTCGTGAAGCTCTTTTTCGATAGGCGCCGAGGGATGCTTGGTTCGCGCCTTCGATTGCGTCTCGTTGGAGCCTTTGTCGGATTGACTCTCATTCCGTCGGTGGTGCTTGTCTTTCTCGCCTCGGGACTTTTGAGTCGGGCCATCGACGGCTGGTTCTCTTCTCCTGCGGAGTCTTCGGTCGATGGTGCGCTCGAGGTCGCCCGTATTCACTTTCGAAATGTTGAGGATCGAGTTCTTGAGAGCACAAAGCAGGTTGCCCTTAATATTCAGGCCAAGCAACTGACTCTCGGAACTCCTGAAGAGCTCAAGCAGTATCTCGAATCTGAACGTGAGAGAGTCGGCCTCTATGGTATTCTCGTTCTCGGAAATGATGGCGTTGTAAAGATGAGTCTTCAAAATGCTGCAGCGGAGATTGAGAATTTTAGTATTCCACCGGTTCCGAAAAACCTCTCTGATCTCTCTCACTTGAAAAACTCAAAGGTTTTCTTTGAGGAAACGGAAACGAGTCAGTTTATCCGTGCAGTGGTTCCGGTTGTTTTTCTATCGGAACCAGCAGCTCTGTTGAGTACACATCGGATTGAACCGGAACTTGCTCATGCTCTGACCCTCGTTCGGCAATCGTTTAAGGAGTATGAACAGCTCAAACTGTTTAAACACCCTCTCAAATCAGTCTACATCCTCACCCTTTACATGTTTACCGGCCTAATCATCTTCGGTGCCATTTGGATCGGGATGTACATTGCACGGGAGCTCACCGGACCAATTCAGCGTCTGGCGGAGGGCACCAGAGAGGTCGCTCGAGGAAACTATGACTTCCACATCCGAAAAGTCGGAGACGACGAAATTGGAGGTCTGATTGAGTCGTTTAACCAGATGACACGCGATCTGAAATCGACATCCTTCCAGTCCGAGCAGAGAAAGATTCACCTCGAGACAATCATGGCTCACCTCGCTGTCGGGGTTATGACCCTTGACCGTACGCTCACTATTCGGTCAATGAATCAAGCAAGTCTTGGGCTTTTTCAAGTTGAAACAGAAAGGGCAGTTGTTGGAAGAAATCTCTTTGACCTGCTCCCGGAGGAATTGCAACCAGCCTTTTCTCAGTTGATCGATTCGCTCGGCGAGGAGTCGTCCACGGCTGAACAAGAGGTCCGGTTTGTTGGGAAAAATGAGCAAGAGCACGATGTCCTCGTTACCGTCGGGACGTTGCTTGATCCAAGAAACGAATGGACCGGATATATCGTACTCCTCGACGATATTACGGCGCTGTCCCAGGCCCAGCGGATGTCGGCTTGGCGAGAGGCAGCGAAGCGAATCGCCCACGAGATTAAGAATCCGCTCACCCCCATTCGGCTTGTGGCTCAACGTCTTCGAAAGAATCTCGGAGACAATACTGAAGTGGGGCCGACAATTAGAGATGCTAGCGACACAATTGTGGAAAATGTCGACTCAATTAAGCGATTGGCTGATGAATTTTCCAAATTCGCTCGTATGCCGCAATCTGAACTTCAAGAGACCGACCTTCCGAGACTGGTGAGTGATCTCATCGCCGATTTCTCTGGCCAGCATCCCGAGATTCAATTTCACTGCATCTCTGATTCTGATCTGCCGAAGATTGTACTTGATCGAGAACAGATTCGGCGGCTCTTTATTAATTTGATTGACAACGCCGTCGATGCCCTCAGCTCGTCAATGGGGAGCATTGAAAAGCATGTCGAGGTTCGAATCCATTTCGATCACCGTTCGAACTCGATTCGAGTAGAGCTCTCTGATAACGGGCCAGGAATTCCAGAGAAAGAAAAGAGCCGTATCTTTCAACCGTATGTCACCACGAAAGAGAAGGGGACTGGGCTTGGGCTCGCAATTGCTGCGTCTGCGGTGCACGATCATCACGGTAATCTCTATGTTCAAGACAATTTTCCGCGCGGAGCAAAATTTATTATTGAGCTCCCTGTCGGCGCTGACCTTCAGACCAAGCGTCGACTCGTCCGGGGGGGAGGAGAGGCTTAGCCCAAGCACTCAGTGGAGGGTGATTTTGGTGTTGCTCAACTGAGGTGTGTGATAGCGTCCCTTTCAAGTTTCTGTCTCGCGTAAATGGAGAATCGATATGCTCCCAATTCAAACCCTTACCCGTTTTATCTACGAAAATGAGCGAGACTTTCCTGATGCTACTGGAGAATTGAGCAGTCTTCTTGCGTCTATTGCTTTAGGTGTAAAAGTCATTGCTCGTCTCGTTGCTACAGCTGGGGTAAGGGGGCTCACGGGATACACAGGCCACGTTAACGTTCAGGGAGAGCAGACATACAAGCTCGACGAAGAAGCCGATGCGGTGCTCGTTGATATTCTTGGAAGTTCGGGGTGTTTTGGTTCTCTTGTTTCAGAGGAGCGAGATGCTGCGCAAGAGACGTCTAGCGTGTCGGACAGTGTAAAATACGTTGTCGCGTTCGATCCGCTCGATGGTTCGAGCAATATCGGAACAAATATCCCCGTTGGAACAATTTTTACCGTGTTTCGTCGAAGAGACATGAAAGCTGCCCCTTCGGCGGCAGACTTTATGCAGCCCGGAAGAGATATCGTCGCAGCAGGATACTCGGTGTACGGAGCAAAGACCTCTTTTGTTTACAGTGCCGGATACGGTGTTCATGGATTTACCCTTGATCCCTCCCTTGGTGAGTTCATCCTGACCGATCGCGACATGAAGGTCCCGCAATCGGGAGATACCTTCAGTATTAACGAGGGATACTGGTCGCAGTGGGAGAAGAGTTTTCAGAACTACCTACATTCTCTAAAGACGGGAGAAAATGATCTGAAAAAGGTTTATAGCGGGCGTTATGTTGGCTCACTCGTTGCAGACTTCGATAGGACCCTTCGCAAAGGCGGCATATTTTTGCATCCTGCAAATACCAAGCGACCCCGGGGAAAGCTCCGGCTTCTCTACGAGTGCATACCACTCGCGTTCATTATGAAAAACGCAGGAGGAATTGCAACTGATGGAAAGATTGCAGTCACTGATATAGAACCGCAGGCGATTCATGAGCGGTGTCCCTTGATAGTGGGAAGCACAGAAGATGTAGAGATGTTTCTCAAAGCGGTAGGATAAATCGTTCAGTCTACGAACAGAGCCATCGAGATATCATCGGCAAACCCCGAGGAGAGACGGATTCGTCTTGTGTGAACCCCCTCCGTCTTGAATCCGAATTTTTTATAGAGCGATAGAGCACGGGGATTGGTCGGCCGAACATTTAACTCAATCTTTTTGACCTCCTGGTTCTCCTTCGCCCACTCAATTCCTGTTTGGAGTAGGGAGCGGCCAATCCCAAGCCCCTCCCAAGTCGGGTGAACGGCCATGCTTACTCGAACAACATGCCGTGTAACAGCGAGATCCATAGCATGAAGAAAACAGTAGCCAACGACCTGGGCTTTTGCTTCAGCAACCAAGCCAAGGGAGCCAGGGGTGAGTGATTGAATATCGGCGAGCGCTCTTGTCTCAGTAGCCTCATTGAGAGAGAGCGCAAGGAGACCCTCTTGTTTGGAGATTATTTCTCTCTGAATGAATGAAATTGGGCGCGAATCCTCTTCCAGAGCAGGTCGAATACGAAATGAAGTTTCTTTTTGTTCCATTCGCCGACGATCTCAGTCTATCGTGGATTGCTCTTTTCCAGTGAAGTTCGTTCAATACGGTATCATCTTTTTCGCGATGGGAGAGAGCGAATGCCACATTTTATTCTCGAATATTCCAATAATGTATGTGACAAGCCAACTGCGGGTGAGTTTTTCTCAAAGCTCCATACACTCTTAGGGTCGCTTGGGCCGTTTCAATTGAGTGCGATGAAGAGTCGAATTGTTAAGCGCAAAGAGTATTGTGTTTCAGATGGTACGAAAAACCAGGCATTCGTCCACCTGGAGCTCTCGATTCTTTCGGGTCGTGATGAAGAAACAAAGGCAAGAGTGAGTAAGAGACTTCTCCAGCTCCTTCGAGACCATTTTCCGGAAACTGCGGAAACCATGAATTGCTCATTCTCGGTAGAGGTTCGAGACATAGAGAGTAGCTCGTATTCAAAAGAATCTTCGGGGGAGCTCTAGAAGAGCCCTGAAAAATTATCGATTTCCAGCGGAGAGCTCATCAGCGAGAGCGCTGGATCGAGTTTCTCTTCGCCTCATCCTTGTCCTGCTCTCCATTTCCAACTCGTGGGATGTTAGACAAGGAAAGTATGAGAACGAGGAGCAGGAGAGATTCTCTTGAAAGAGAATTCAACTCCCTGGAGGCCTGTCAGCACTGTCCATTCTTATCTGGGAGATACACCCGTACCTCTTGCGCGAGTGCTTCATTCACGAGCTCTGATACGTGATCAAACCATCCGGAGTCGTGGTAGTACCCGTATCCGAATCGGAGGATGATTGATGCGTTTGCAGTGCTTGGTGGCAAGTTGTAGCACACTCGAAAAGAGCTTCCAGCCGGATTCCCGGGCTTTCGATCTTGTAGGTCGGCACACCGAGAAGTCGTGACATTCACTTTTTGGACCGTTCCGTCAATCTCTGCACATACCGACGGACCATTTTTTTGGTAATTGTACTGAAAGGCGTGGACAGCAGTAAGCACAAAGTAGCTCGACCCGTAGAAAGGAGAGTTTCCGTTCTGGAGAACAGAGATATTTCTCCCATTTCCAATCTCTTGTGCTTCGCAATCAATTACCTGGTCCTTAAGAACAGTTGCAAAATCTCGATCCCCGGACAGCACCGCTAAACGAACGTCAAGCTTTTCGATGTCCTCTCGCAACTTGGCAATCTTCTCAGATTTATTAAAATCTGGGATGAGGGAGATCGACTTAAGGAGCTTTTCAATCTTTCTCTGCTTTTTCTTCTTGATTTTGTTGATCTTGCTGATCTTCTTATTCAGCGCGCGTTGAATTCCAAGAACTGTACGTTTCGCTTTCTTCTTCGAGAGCAACTTCTCCTTTCCGGAGGAGAGAGTAATAAGGATCTTTATCGGAGAACCTGCCTGGTCAATACAGGAAAAGCTCTGGCCAGTAGAGTTAAGGGTTCCAAGCTCCGTTTCAAATTGGCCAAAGGCTGTCGTCGAGAAAGAAAGAAGACAGCAGAAGGTAAGAATGCAAAACTGAACGAGCTTTTTCATCGAACATTTCTCCTCGACTATGATTCGGAAAGGAAGAGCTATTTCGACGAGCAGTCTTACAAAGATTCCTCGTCTAATCAAACGGATCAGCTGTATACCATTCCTTTTGGGGCTCCCTGACCCTGGAGGTGGTCAACGCGCTACATGAGAATAGGCCCCGAGAGTTCCGAGAGACTGCAACACTGTTGGAGCTTCAAGAGGCGAAGAATCGGAAGAGTCTGTGTGCTCTGAATGATTGGACCAAATTCGTCCATCAATGATTCGACAACTTCGAGCACCTGAGTACTGTCCTGAACGACGATTCCGACCTCGAAATCCCACCGTCCAACGCACTCTATGAGGTGATCAATCCTTGGATGATTCTCACAAAATGAGCGGAGGTGGTTTTTTGTCTTCTCGTCGTGTGCGTTCGTAGAGAGAAGCACCTTAAATGCTTGATAGTGTAAAAGTGAGAAACTCGCTTGGAGCCACTGCCCAAGGTAGACTTTATTTCGACGGAGTCGTTTTAAGCGAGCATCGATGGTTGAGTGCGGGCGTCCAAGTGCTCGGGAGAGCTCTCTGCCGCCAGCCATCTGCTTTGAAGCGAGAAGGTTGAGAATGTCAAAATCAAGGGCATCTGCCTCTACATCCTTTCCGGTCGTCCAATACCCAAAGACCTCACTTTTAGAGCTACGAGAAGAGAGAAATTTGAGTGAGTAAAGGTGCAACGCGAGATGTTGAGTAATCTCCTTGTTTCGAATGGCGACGGTTGCCTTGGCTCCAAGGCTTGAAAAGAGATCTGCCACTTCTTCGTAGCGCCTCACGAGAAAAGCTGCGCCATAGTGAAAATCCCCTCCGAGTTGGGCAAGCCAAGAAACACGTGGCGAACGTTCGAGGCGAGAGATCAGTTGGCGCGCGTACTTGCGATCCGCTCCGGCCAAGGAGAAATAGACATTCACGTATCGAAGCCCAAGCGGGTAAACATTTACCATCGGAAACCGGCGCGCAAAGCCGAGTCCTACCATCCGCTCGAGATTATAGCGCACCGTTCGTTCTGTGATTCCTAAGCTCTTCGCCAGGTCTTTCGGCGAACGATCAGCGTCGAGTTTGAGGAGGGCCAGAATTTCAAGTTGTTGTGCGTTGAGTTTCATCGACCACGAAGAAGTTGTCCAAACGAATCAGAGAAGTGAAAAATGTCGGCTTCGATATCTTCGCCAGCTCCTTTTCGAGAAGCAAACCCAAAGGATTCGAATGATCGAGGGGAAAAGCTGCTTGAGCGAACGGGAGCTGTAAGGTTGTACGTCCCTTCCTCTTCAGCTTCTTCTGCGCCAAGGTAATCGAGGGAGTCGAGAGTCGCAAGATCGTCGTCTGACATTCCAACGAGACCAAACTCTTTTTCCTCATCGTCGCGTTCTATCGGCTCGAAATGGAGTGAGGAGATCTCAGAGACTCCGAGCGCTTGAAGCTGTTTGTTCAGGTCAGGAAGAAGGGAAAGGACGGCGAAATGTCCTTGATTGGCAGCTACTTTCTCAAGCTGATTCACGAGGTAACTTCGAAATTTAGAGCTGTTCTGATGAAAGAGCGCCGTGACGATAGTGGAAGGTCCTTTCGATGTCTCTTCTGGGGTCAAGAGAACGAGAGAGAGGAAGCAATCGCTTCGATGTCGAGGGGTACCACAGAGGAGGCGGTGCGTCTCAGGGGCATTCCCGCTTGGAATCTCAAGCATGGCTGTCCCTGCGACGTGAATAACGCCATCGCGAACGAAGGAGGTGGCGGCATCTGGATGCTCCGCTGTGCCAAAGTATCGTAGTGTTTTGTCTTTTCCTCGTTGGGAGTCGAGATGGCTTTTTCCGGTACCAGAGTGTTCACGCTTCCCTTGATAGCCAACTGCAAGACAAATGCTCCGCTCACTGCCGTCGGTTCGGGTAACTTTTGCAAACGAACTGAGTGCACTCCGGACATCGGCGACGTTATCGAGCCCAGACGAGAATCCTTCAACGTGCTCTCTCTTCCAAGCAAAGTCACGGCAGAGATATTCGAGTTCAACGAGGCTGGATGCTTTTGACTCTTGGATTAAGCGAATGACCTCCGAGGATGATGTGCCACTTTGCCTCATTTCACGGAGGAGTGCAGGATAGTTTCCGCTCTGAAGGAGTTCACGTTCAATCTGAGATGCTTTGGTATCTTGTCGAAACTGGGTTCGCCCAATACACCGAAAGTAATCCACACAAAAGGCTTGGCCCAGCACTTGTTCCGTTCTCTGGGTAATCTCAAAATCCGCAAGAGGTGTTCCTGTCTGGAGAAGGA
The DNA here is from genome assembly GCA_020434565.1 of Bdellovibrionales bacterium. Taxonomy (GTDB): domain Bacteria; phylum Bdellovibrionota_C; class UBA2361; order UBA2361; family RFPC01; genus JAGRAO01. Next base: position 9,380 of record JAGRAO010000025.1, on the reverse strand, counting down.
GTCTCATTCTCTTGGAGATCCGGACATTGATCCCAGCGTCAAATGCGAGAGAGTCAGCAAGCTGTAGCGCCCCCTCACGCGAGGTCAGATGAGCAAAGATCTGCAGATTCTGGCTCAGCTGCAGCAGTTTCTCGCGGAGCGGGGGATGTTGAATTCCAAGAGTATCGAGATCTTGTTCAGAAAGGTACCGAGCGCAGTATGAGCGCAAGTGACGCACGTGAAAATCTGGACGTCTTTCATCGAGCGCAGCAAAAAATTCAGCGAAGTCCTCTTCCGGAAGCCGTCCCTCTGCTACCGCGAGGTGTGCGACCATTTCAGCGAGATCCGCAAAATCAACCTCTTGATGACCAATCTCTTCGGAGATGAGCCCGGCACAAGCGAGAACACCCTGAGCGAGAGCGCGGGGAGTGTTTTGGTTTAAAAGGGTTCTATTCCGATAAAAAGCCTGAACGAGATCGAGTTCTGCGTCGGCAAGCTCATCGGAGTGTGTACCGGCGAGCCACGAGAGAACTCTCTGACATTGACCTTCACAGCTAAAACGTGGCCTTGCTTCTTTAAGAAGCTCAAGCATTCCGGAGCGAACCATCGCATGCGATTGGTCACCGGAAGAGTTCTGCTGGGGGATAAGATCAACTCGCTCAGTCGAGTTTTCGAAAGGGGCTTGGCCATCGAAGCGAAGATATCGTGCAACTCGCGCCCCGAGAAATCTTTCCGCCGTTCCTTCGCACGTCCGGGAGAATTCTTGAATCGAACCGAGGGGTGGACGATGATGTGAAAAAGTTCTCACGAACGCTTCAAAGCTCTGAGGAGCTGCATCCGCTAAGCCATCGACTCGCTCGCGATAGTCAGTGAGTGCTTCACCGAGATATCTCTCGCGGAGGAGTTGAGCACTTTCAAGGGCCGATCGAAGTCGTTCTAAGAGTTCCTGTCGGCCACTGAGCTCTTGACGTGGTGCCGAGGAGATCTCGAATTCCTGAGTTGGTACTCTCTCTGGTCTCGTGGACTCGTGTCTAGGCTCCATACTGCTCCTTACCGCGTGCCGGAAATCATATCATTCGCCCCATACTCACTCTACTCTTGGTCCCAGAACGAGTTTGCGTTGCGGTGTCCCAAACTGAGGCCGATATCCGTCCATGGTGACGTGAATTTGGGCAAATTCTGAGTTTCCTCTACAACTTGCAAAGATGCTCGAGGAGGAATCTCGAGAGTTTCAGAGGAGTACAATCATGGCCGATCACGCACAATCACCCGAAGAACTGCCTGTATCTGAGAATCCGGTCCGTGCGACCAATCAACTTCCGCTTCAACAGATGCATTACAGTGGAGAGATCAATGGTCTTCAAGCGGAGATGCAACTTGATCTCAATTATGAAAACAAACTTGAGAAAGCGATTGAGGCGGTCTTTACATTTCCGCTCCCTTCAAAGGCAGTCGTGCTCGGGGTCGAGATGCAGATTGGAGATAAAGTTGTCGAAGCCGAACTGAGAAAACGGTCGGCGGCCAAGAAGGAGTATGATGATGCTCTCGCACACGGAGACTCCGCATCACTTGCCGAGCAGGAACGAGAAGATGTTTTCACGATGTCTGTTGGCGGTATCCAACCAGGCGAAAAGGCATCGGTTCGGATCAAGTATCAACAGTCAGTCGATTGGCAAAACAGCGGAGGTCGTTTCCGAATTCCGCTGGCTGTGGCTCCAGCGTTTGTTCCGGGACTTCCTGTTGGAGAGAGTCGGGGAAAGGGGTGGTCTCCCGATACCGATCTTGTGCCAGATGCGAGTCGCCTTACTCCGCTGTTGACTGATCAGGTCAATTACTCTGCTTCGGTCGATATCCGTCTTCGTCCAGGATTTGAAGCGAAAGTTTCGTGTCCGTCGCATCCTGTATTGCTCTCTTCTCAAGAGCTCGCGAATGGAGAGGAGCAACACATAACGCTCGAAAACCTAAGACCCGATCGAGATATCATTGTGAACTATCAAACTCGAGAGCGTCGACCCACCCTCAAAGCAGACCGGAGTACGTGGGAATCTCCTCAGGGGAATCGCGAAGATTTTATGCTCCTTCAACTCACCCCTCCGTTGGAGCAACAATCAAAGGATCGCGATGTGATTCTGTGTCTCGATTGTTCAGGGAGTATGAGTGGTGCAGGAATAGAGGGATTGAAAAAGGTTGTCGAAAAGTCGCTCGAACGGTTTCTTGACGAGCATGCCGGAAGCAATATCCGAGTTGGGATAGTCGCGTTCAGTAACGACTCAAGGACGCTCGTACCTCTCTCTCCTATCGGAGAAGCTCACAGGAGCGCGATTGCTGAGTTGAGAGCCTCCGGTGGTACCGAAGCCGGCAAGGCTCTTGACCACTGCATGAAGCAGTTTGGAGAGGGGGGTAGTGGAAGAGAACGGTCAATACTCTTGGTTTCAGATGGTCAAACGTACAGTCGAGATTTCCGTGCCGTTGAGGGAGTGCGGATTTATTCGGTGGGCATTGGGGCTGCAATCGGTGATGAATTTCTAACCGATGTTGCAAAGCGCACGGATGGTCTTCCGTACTGGGTGCGGTCAGGAGAGGACTACGATACCGTCGCAACCGAACTTGTCGGAAGAACCTCTGGCCCAGAGATCCGAGACGTGAAAATTCGAGGTGTTGACGCTGAACAGGTTGTTGGTCTCCAAAGTCTCTTCGCGAACCATCCAGCGACTTTCGCGCTCAAGCTCCCAGTGGACCAGGAAGGTCCGTTGTATGTCTACGGAACCGATAGGAGCGGTGTAGAGTGTGCATGGATGGTCAATCCGAAAGAGTATGCCCCACAAGGAGATTTAGCGAGAAGAGCGTGGGCTCGTCTTATGCTGAAAGAGGATCTCTCACCGGAGCGGTTGGAAAACGTATCACTTGAGCACGGTATCCTTTCTTCTCACACGGCTTTTGTGGGAGTGATTTCCCGTGAAGTCGCTGGGCAGACTCCAGAGCGAATCGATATTCCAGTCCTTCTCCCAGAAGGGTGGGACTACGAGGCCTTTAGCCCGATGATGAAGGCAGGAAGAGTGGCGATGCGGGGCTTAAGCGCCGGGAGCTTTGCAAGTTTAGCCAGCCTCGATTGCTTCGGGTTGTCTTCGCTCGATGACACTCGTGAGTATGGATTAGTGGCTGACTCCATCGAGGAATTTGATAGCGGGATTTTTGATCCCGTTCATCCGGAACCAAAGGTGGTCGAAGATGCCAGGAACCTCCTTTCGGAAGTTCAACGGAGTGGCCTCAATTTTGAAGTTGCGAAACTTGCGAGTGATCTTCAGGCCGAACTCAAGCAGCTTGATTTGAATGGCTTCTCTAGCTTAAGTGAGCTTGAGAAGGCGGAGCTCTACCTTGTTCTTGTTCAGTGTGCGAGACAGGGTATTCAGGTTGATATTCCCGAGTCGGTACGTGCACGTCCTCAAGGGCGCGAAGCTGAGGAAAACTGGAGAGAAGCTTCACGAATAGCGGGTATAAACATTCAGCTCTAGCCTGTTATTCACGGGCTAAATCCCTCTCAAGAGCTGCAGCGCAATTTGCGGTTGGATATTCGCTTGGGAAAGCACTGCTGTGGCTCCTTGTTGCAGGATTCGAAGTCGTACGAGCTTAGACGACTCGTCTGCGATATCGGCATCCTGTATTCGGGACGCTGCCGCAATGTAGTTTTCTCGTGTGGCAGCAAGTGTGTGTGTTGCTGACTGGAGTCGGCTCTGAAATGATCCGATCACCCCCCTCTGAGAGGAGAGCGAGTCGAGCTTTCGAGAAAGCATTGGTATAGCTTGAAGGGCGCCGGATTTGCTGGCCAGGCTAAAGTCAAGGATTGGGGCCAGTCCGTCTTGTGTGTCACCGAACCGCACAGTGGTATCTGCCGCCGCCGAGTCTCCTGCGCCGATAATATCGAGAACACCATCTCCATCGACGTCGGCAAGTTCAATCCCACGTGCTGAGGAAGTCGAGGTAAGCTCTTCCTCTAAACTGAATGTTCCATCCCCTGCGCCGAGGAACGAGCTATATCCAGTCGAAGTCGCTACGACAAAATCGAGTATTCCGTCTCCGTTCGTATCTCCTGTGGCCACTCGGTTGGTCGTTCCGGTAAATGCATATGATCCAACTGCGGTAAACGATCCGTCGCCTGTCCCAAGAAAGGTATTGACCGAGTGAGAGGCGCCGTTGCTTCCGATAGCTATAAGATCTTGGATTCCATCCCCGTTAAAATCGCCAATTGAAATTTCAGAGATTCCGTTGAATGAGTTACTCGGATGTTTGAGGGAGTCAGAAAGATTGCCCCCGTCGTTGAGATACACCCCGATGGACCCAGTCGATGGAATTCCAGTGACCGTCCCGCCAATGATGAGATCATCGAGTCCATCACCATTCAAATCTGCTGCCTGGAGAGAAGTGACCGTTGCGGAAGAACTTATCGTTTGGGTCAGAGAAAATGTTCCATCGCCGAGACCAGACAGAATCTTAATTTCCGAGCCGAGCCCAGCTCCCGCAGTTGCAAAATCTATAATTCCATCGCCGTTAAAATCTCCGAGAGTGAGATCGTTTGTCGCGTTTGAATTGTCGACCTCCTGGTCATCCGCGATTTCAAAGGTGCCGTCGCCGTTCCCGAGAAAAGTAATAAGTCTTCCGCTCGCTCCGTTATCGCTAAAACTTGCGATATCGATTTGACCGTCGTTGTTAAAGTCTCCAACTTCTAATGCTCGACCGTTTCCAACTCCGGTAAACTCCTGCGACTCTGTAAACGTGCCGTCTCCTACACCGAGAGCGATTTCAAGAATTCCGCCGTTTCCAGACTTGACGATATCGAGGATGCCATCACCGTTAAAATCTGCGGATTGTACAGCTCTGACCGTTGTTGCTGTTGAAGAGGTTGAAATGGCACTGCCAAAGGTGCCAGTTCCCATCACTCCTCCAAGCCCTGAGGCAAGACTGCCATCGAGCCCGACTCCGGCTTGAATGCGAAGTTTTTGAATTTCACCCGAGAAGAGATTTATACCGTTGAACGCGGCAGTCTTGGTGATGCGAACGAACTCTTGTCTGAGTTGTTGCGCCTCGGTATCAAGCGATACGCGTTGGTCGTCGCTAAAGGTTCCGTTCGCTGATTGTTCGGCGAGCTCTTGGAGACGAGTAACGATCTCTGAGAGTTGAGAAACGGTTCCATCGGCGATATTTAAGAGCGACACGCCGTCGTTTATGTTCCGAAGTCCTTGGTTGAAGACTCTTGCATCGGTTCGAAGAGAAGAGGAGATTGCGAGACCCGCTGCGTCGTCGGACGCACGATTGATCCGTTGCCCTGAGGAAAGGCGTTCAAAAACACTCTCGAGCGACCCCGTACTTTGGGAAAGCCGACGCTGCGCCGAAAGCGACGCTATGTTTGAGCCAATGCTAATGGGCATTGGCCGTACCTCCATGACAGCAATTTGCTTAAGCCCATTCGAGACTCAAGCGCACACACACGAGTTGGAGATCGGCTATCTGCCAAGATTTCTTGATTAATTCCTGGAAAGGGAAGGGCGCTCCTACAAAGTTTTCTTAGGGAGGTGGCCTATCACTGCTACGTTCTCGGAAAATTACAGAATTACAGCGCCATTTAAGGGTTTGGAGCAGCTGTCCATATCCCCGGACTGTTGCTGACAAGGCTAACGTCGGACTGATTCTCTTTGAATCCGAGTGATCCATTTGCTAAGCTCCGCGCGCTTTTCAAGTTCAGGAGATTTAGAGATGTTTTTGCATAAGCTCCGTCTGGTCCCAACTTTTCTCCTTTTCGTTTTTTTCTTGCCGAGCGCATATGCGTTAAATGTTGCCGTCATTAAGGAGGGAAATGCTGCGGGAGCTACTCCGAAGATTGAACAATCTACCCAGAACATTATAAGCCTGCTGAGTTCGGCGGGCGTGAGCGTGAGTGAGCATACTGCTCGGCCACTTGACCTCTCCGGCTTTGATATCCTCATTGATGTGCGGGTTTTTGCGTTTGGAACTGATTCTGGAATGTTCACCCCGTATGCGGCATTTCTTGCAAACGGAGGAAGGATCTTGGTTATTACAGATGCTTTCCCCGATATTCCAAATCAAGTAGGGGCCGATTATACAAATCAGCAAATCACCATCTTTCTCGGCTTTTTGGGGAGCGGATCGTTTTCTACGACTACACCTGCTCCATCCCAGCATATTGGCGCTCCTTTTACCGGACCAAACGCGATCTTTGGAAACTCTATAAACTTGAACGTTGGAGTTGGCTTTCAGGGAGGTGCTGGACAACTGTTTTTGACCGATCAACCGGGAGGAAATACTGGTGTTGGTATCACTGCTGGATCGCTCATGGTCGTGGGAGATTCCAATATTTTTGATTGTGAGAATGCCAATCGCGATGCATTGGCGCGAAATATCTTAACAAACCTGACAGGCATTTCCTCTTTTCCGTTTCTCTGCCCGTCTCCTGGTGGTGATGATAGTGGGTGTACCGAGGCCGAAATAGCGGCGAACGAATCGACCCTGCAAAAGACCGTGAAAAAATTCCTCAAAATTGCGCGTATGCTCGTTGAGACTCAGTCCTCGCCGTATGGCAGGTTCGCTCGTTCGGCGGTAAAGATCCTCAAGGGCATTCAGTCAACACCGAGCGACCTGACCGAGCTTGTCTTAAGCTGTGTGGGAGATGTCCTCTGTTCAGAAGAGGAGCTGTCCGGGCCGAGTCAGGATTTCCTGAAAAGTCTGAAAAAGGCCAAGAGGAAAGCTCTTCGAGCTGGCGGCCCAAAAGCATTACTCAACAAGAAATTTTCGAAGGCCCAAGCGATTGTGAACGGGATCCCGGGGTGCTCTTAAGTGCCCGCCGCAAAAGTCCCTCGCTTTTAGTGAGTAGCCGAAGAATCAATCGTCTTCAGCGCGCGGATTCCCACTCGGGTGATGCGCCACGTTTTCGAAGTGAAGTCTCCTTCTGGCTGAGGAGAAACGAGCTTCTGGCCCTCAAGAATAAAGAGGTACCGCTGGACCTCTTTTTCATCCATCAGTCCACTTAATTTGGAAATTTCGTTGATCTCGAACTGTCTCGGTTCCTTGGCAGCGCCTTCGCTGTGTGACATAGCCCGTAGAACGTTGATTTGGTTCAAATGGGAAGTCGTAAGCTTTCTGTTACCAAAGTTGTCTTCAGCAGCGCCCATGTTCTTATCACCTCAACAAACACTTATCTCAAGAAAAACGTGTCTCAAGAAAGACAAACACCCGACCCCTCAAGGAATAAGGGTATCGGCCTATAGCTACCAGGGCAGAGAGAGGACGACTGAGGTACGCTCCGCAGATCAGAGCCCCCAATTCTTCCGCCGTGCGATTCTCACCTTTCTCGGTCCTGAATCACCTCGGTTTCGTGGAGAGGGCTTGTGTGGGAGCAGTCCCTTCCGAGAGTCACCCTCTCGTCGTTTCCAGTCTTTGCCGGACGGACAATATACCTCAGGTAAGATCCTTGAGCAAACCGGTGAATTGGGCTAAAGGTAAGAACTTTTAGGGGGTTACGACATCTCGCCTATTCACCGAGTTGCTGTTCGACAAGCTTGGTGTATTCCTCTTCCAGGTCTTCGTGTTGTTCTCGAAGGAGGTTGAGCCTCTCGTTTACGGTCTCGTATTCCATCAACAGGTTTCTCAAATTCTCGCCTGCTTTGCCGAGGCTTGATCCTAGCTCATCGAGGACGGCTTTCTGGTCTTCTGTCAGTTCGATCTCTTCCGAGAGAGCGTCGAGATTCTTCATTGACTGAGCGAGTCTTTGCTCAAGTGAAATAGACTCGCTCGAGATTTCAGCGTAGTTCCCGAGTAACTCTTCAAGCTTAATTTCATCTTCTTCTCGTGAAGACTTTAGTTCTTGCTGGTGAGCCTCCTTCTCTTCAACCGTTGTCTGAGCAGTATCCAGCTGTTGTTCGAGGTCGGCGAGCGCTTTCTTCTCCTTTTCGAGCTCAGATTGCAGTCCAGTCAATTGATTGGAAACAGTCTCAAACTGCCCGCGAGAGCAGTAGCTCTTCGATCGAGCAAGAAGTTCCTTGATTTCCTCGTCTGCTCCTCGGATCTCGTTCATTAAGGCATCTCGGTCCGCTACGGAGGAATCGCTTCCATCGTTTGAGATGTGGCGAAATACGGCAAAGAGTGCTCCGGCCGAGAGCGAAGCGGTAACGAGGAAGACAATGATCATGAGGACTGACATAACGTTCCCCTAAAGGGTGCTCTGAAATCGCTCAACCCAACCCGTGACTGAAGACCATTTTTGGTTGATCCTCAGTTCCGGTGAAAGAGATCTGAAACTGAGAGGTATTATCCCTAAGGGCACCTGAAGAAACCAGCGGTAAAAAGGGGCCGATGTCTTTTTTCCCCTGTTCGGACAGCGTAACTCGAATAACGCCGTGGAGTTCCCCCTGTCGGGCCTTATGAATCGAACCGGACGCTGCTCCGTGGCTTGAGCGAAGAGATAGCTCTGTAAGAGAGAGCGAGTTTTCGACAGCTGAAACTTTTCCCTCAAGTGAATTTACCGTAAAAGCGGGAATTACGAGATCCATTGGAAGGCCGGTGAGAAACCGACTCACCCGCGAGACATCGGGCTTTTCAAGCTCCGAAAGAAAAAACGAGAGCGAATATCGAGGGAGTCCGGTGTCATCCATTTCAAACGAGTCTAGCTCGGCTGATAAAGTTCCGGCCCGAAGACCAAAAGCTTGAAGCTGAGGTAGCGCCGCAATGTTTATTTCCGAGAGTCTTCCCTTGGCGTTGAGACTCTCCCCCAAAGAAGTTTTCCCCTCAGCGTGAAGGGTCCCAGAAAGGAGAGTGCTCTCGAGCGAAAACGCTGGACTGAGACGAGCGATGCTTTCGGGTGAAATGAGTGCGCGGACGTTCGTCATCTCAATCGGAATCGGGAATTTTTCAAAGCGGAGGGTTGTTCTTGAGCTCGTGAGTCCAAGCCAGACCAGATCGGCGTTTTCGGCCCCAAACGTCACTCCCTGCTCAGCAGAGATCTCTGTGAGCTTACTTATAATTGCCGAAGCATACGTTTTGGAGTCGACCAAGGCGAGGCCAATCAGGACTACAAGAACAAAGGCGAGGATAACGCGTTTCATGCTTCGGAAGGGGCTTTCTGGGTAATGCTGTGAACTTTGATCTTTACCTCAAGCGGTTTTCGTCTCCGTCCCCGGTTCAACTCGATCTCTGAAATGATAAGCGCCTGGTCTCCCTCTTCGATCTCACGTAAGAATTTTACGAGCTGCTCCGGTGAGGATACGTCAAACGTAATTCGGACAGTAGTGTTGAGATATCGAGAATCGAACTGGTCTGATCCAACTTCGGAGATAATCGGGGTATTTTTGAGCCCCACCTTATCTCGTGCGATCGTTTCCAAATATGAGCGTATA
>JAGRAO010000258.1 GCA_020434565.1 Bdellovibrionales bacterium | reverse complement strand
AAGATCCCTCTCTTGAGAGGTGCCTCTTTGAGCGATTGACCTCTTTAAACGTGGTCCTTGGCGGGGAGGTCGTCTTTCGTGAAGAAGGTCTTTTGTGAAGAGCTTCTTTCCTGAGGAGAGAGTGTTGCAAGGAGATGTTCCTTTTGAAGGAACCGAGAGCCTTCGATACTGAAGGCAAGTGTGTGAAGTGCCCGCTTTAGCTACGGGCTTTTCGTTTTTTCGCCTAGGGCGCGTGCGATTCTCGAGAGAGAATATTTTGTATGAGGAGTTTAGGGTGACACAGGGTAACGCAGAGAATGCGAGTTTCACGATTAGCGCAGAGAAGCGAGACAGCCTTGGAAAAGGTGCATGTTCTCGTATTCGAAAGGAGGATGGCCTCCCCGGGGTAGTGTACGGAAAATCATTTTCCGCAATTCCTGTTCGACTCCTTGAGAAGGAATTCGTTCACGCTGCCTCAAGAGCACTTCCCTCTCAGGTGTTTGAGCTCAAGAGCGAAGATAAAGAGCTCTCTGGACAGAAGGTCATTGTCCGAGAGGTTCAGCGTGAAAAGATGAAGGGAAAAGTTCTCCATGTTGATCTCCTTGCGTTGCAGCGCGGAGAGCGGATACAGGTTCGCGTTCCTCTTTTTGTAACGGGAGAGGCGCCAGGGGTAAAGATAGATGGTGGGGTGTTGACGGTCCCTGCGCGGGAGGTCACCGTATTTGCAGCTCTCGAGAGTATTCCGGATCAGCTTGAAGTGAATGTTTCAGAGCTTCGGCTCGGTTCGAGAATTCGTGCAAAAGATCTCACGTTACCAGCTGGTGTTACTCTGAAGAGCAACCCTGAGGAAACAATTGCGAATATTCTCTCTGGTCGGGCATTGGCAGCCGCCGAGGAAGAAGCAGCCGCAGCAGCCGCTTCGCCTGCGGCAGCGCCAGCGGCTGGAGCAGAGCCAGCGAAATCTGCTTCGTGATCTCGATTCCGTCTGAGTGACGGAGAGTCTTCTTGAAAGTGGGTCCGAATTCGTGGGAATGAGGCACTTTTGGGGAAGAGAGAAGCTGGGAGAGGAAAAAGCTGAAAGAGAGACAAGAGAGGTGAGCGCTGCGTCACTCATAGTCGGGCTCGGGAATCCTGGAAAGGAGTATGAGCAGACGAGGCACAACGCCGGTTTTCTCTGTCTTGATGCTCTTGCAGAGCGTTCCGGGGGAGAATCCTGGAAGCTCGTGAAGCGGTTTCCTGATTGCCTCGTGAGTGAGGCCAGTTTGGGTTCTCAGCAGGTTTTGCTTGTGAAACCACAAGCGTTCATGAATCGAAGTGGACGTCCCGTTCGAATGATTCGGGAGTATTACGATTCGATTGATGAGCTGATTGTGGTTCATGATGAACTAGACCTTCCGTTCGGAGAGCTTCGGCTCAAGTTCGGTGGAGGAGATGGCGGGCACAACGGGATTCGTTCTCTTGTATCGGAATTGGGTACAAAGGATTTTTTTCGGGTCCGTGTTGGAATTGGAAGACCTCCTCAGGAGTGGGGCAGGGAAACTGGGAGCGAGAGCGCGGTAAGCGCATGGGTGCTCTCTCGGTTTACTTCCGCCGAAATGGTGCTTCTCGAGAGTATACTCGAAGCCGGATGTGAGGGGATTGAGTCTCTCGTTCGGGACGGCCTCGAGCGGGCTCAGCAGCTCATTCACGGTCGGAGCTTTGCTCCTGGATCGTAAAGTCCGCAGTGGCGCGAGTTTTCTTGGGTGATGTGTGAGGATTTCTTGGAATCGTTCTGAGATTTGCTCTGCAAGAAGATTTTAAAGTGAGTTGTCTATTTTAGAGAGGATACACGATGAGTGTTCTAGCGTATTTGATGCCGGTGGTTGGCGCTCTTGGGTTGGTATTTGCGTATAAAACATATGCGGATATTGAAGCTCAACCAGCTGGTACAGAGAAGATGCAACAGATAGCGGGTTCGATCCGCGAGGGTGCGCGGGCATTCCTTTTCCGTGAAGGGATCTATCTCGGCATCTTCATAGCAATAGTTTTTCTCATCGTGTGCTTTGCGCTCGGTTTCGAGGTGGGAATCTCCTACGTAATGGGATCGCTCTGTTCACTCGGAGCGGGATTCGCTGGGATGACGGCAGCCACCTCCGCAAACGTGCGGACCTCTTTCGCTGCATCGGAAAAGAATGCAGGTCAAGCGCTTCTCGTAGCCTTCAATGGCGGAAGTGTGATGGGGATGTCGGTGGCGAGCCTCGGTTTGCTTGGACTTGGAATTCTGTATATCGCCTTTGACCAGTCTAATGTTGCAGATTACCTCGTCGGATTCGGAATGGGTGCTTCGTCCGTGGCTCTCTTTGCTCGTGTGGGTGGGGGGATTTACACAAAGGCGGCAGATGTTGGTGCTGACCTCGTTGGAAAAGTCGAAGCGAATATTCCAGAAGATGACCCCCGGAATCCTGGAGTTATCGCTGATAACGTTGGCGATAACGTTGGAGACGTTGCGGGGATGGGAGCCGATATCTTTGAGTCGTATGTGGGTTCGATGATTGCAGCTATGGCAATTGGTGCTACTGCATCTGTCGCACAGCTCGAAGCACTTACAGCTTATTCAGCGGCCGATGGCGGTGCAGAGAGCATCGCAAGCTATCAGGGCTGGCTCATGCTCACCCCATTTCTTATGGGAGTGTTTGGGCTTATCGCTTCTTGGATCGGCATTAAGTCTATGGAGCAGTTGAAGGAGAGTGATCCAGCCGCTGCTCTCCGAAATTCTACATTTATCGCAGCAGGACTCTTTCTGGCGATCATGTTTGCATACGCGCTGTTTACCCCTGTGAACCTTTCTCTGTGGGTTGCCATGGTGGTGGGGACTCTCAGCGGGATAGGAATCGGACTCGCTGCAGAATACTACACTGCGATGAAACCTGTGTATGGAATCGCTGAGATGTCAAAGACAGGTCCCGCGACAAATATTATTTCTGGGCTTGCTGTCGGTCTTATGAGTTGTGCGGGCCCGATCGCTATCATCGCAGTCACTATCGTTGCAGCGAACTATATGGGAGATCTCTACGGAGTAGGGCTCGCAGCGGTCGCGATGCTGTCAACCGTTGGAGTGACCATGAGCGTGGATGCCTACGGACCGATCGCTGATAACGCCGGAGGAATTTCGGAGATGTCAGAGCTCGGAGCTGAGACTCGAGCAATCACTGATAAGCTCGACAGTATCGGAAACACCACAGCAGCCATCGGAAAAGGATTTGCGATCGGTTCTGCTGCTCTCACTGCGTTGGCCCTTTTTGCAGCGTATCACCAGAAGCTTGAGCAGGTCGGGACCGTCGTCGACTTCCAGATTACGAATCCTAATCTGATCGTCGGGGTTCTCTTGGGGGGAATTCTTCCTTGTGCCATCGCTGCTTTGACAATGACATCGGTCGGAAAGGCCGCTGGACAGATGGTGACGGAGATTCGCCGTCAGTTTAAGGAGATTCCTGGGCTTCTCGAAGGAAAAGAGGGTGTAAAGCCTGATGTGGCGCGTTGTGTCGAAATTTCGACTACCGCAGCTCTCTCAGAGATGAAGTTTCCTGGAATTATAGCGATCCTCGCGCCTGTAATCGTTGGATTTGTTTTTGGTCCAGATTGCCTCGGGGGGATGCTTCTCGGAGCGACCGTTGTTGGTGTAGTGCTTGCGCTTTTTATGTCAAACGCCGGTGGCGCTTGGGACAACGCAAAGAAATACATTGAGCAAGGAATGGTTGAAGGTGAGAAGAAGGGGAGCGAGGCTCACAAGGCTGCTGTTGTCGGAGACACAGTGGGAGATCCTTGTAAAGATACCTCCGGACCATCTCTCAATATATTAATTAAGTTGATGTCGATAGTCGCGCTCCTTATTGCGCCACTACTGTAAACAGACGAGACGGGGAGACGAAGAGATGAAAAAGTACGAACTGATCGTTGTCTTTTCTGGCCAGCTCGGTGAGAGCCAGGTGAAAGAAAAGGTTGAGAAGCTTCGAACCATGCTCGAGAAGAATGGGGCGAAAGAGATTGTTCTCGACACATGGGGAAAGCGTTCGATTGCCTTTGAGATGAATCAGAGCAACCACGGCACCTATCAAGTATTCTATTACGAAACCGAGGACGGAGGTATTGTCGATATTTTGAATGCGGCACTTCGTATCGAAGAAGGCGTAGTGAAGTTTCAAACTCATCGCATCCAGGAGCACGTTCGTAAATTCCGTGGTCGAGTCGAAAAGGAAGGGAGTCAGGTCTCTGCTTAGTGCGTTGAGCGGTAGCGTCGACTTCAACACTGGGGAAATGATTTCAGGAGAGAGAAAACGTCATGGAAGTAATTTTACAAGAAAACTATCCGTCACTGGGCTATGTGGGGGATATCGTAAGAGTTCGGAACGGTTTTGCCAGGAATTTCCTTATTCCAAAGGGAATCGCGAGTGAAGCTTCGTCGCGAAACGCGCGTGAGCTGAAGCACCGGCTTTCAAACATCGAAGCGAAAAAACGCAGACTCAAGGGAGAAGCCGAAGAGATTGCTGCGAAGATTGCTGCCGAGTCGTTGACGTTTACCTTGAAAGGAAGCGATCGGAGTCGGTTATTTGGGTCCGTAACTCCCAAGGAAATTTGGAATGAACTCTCCGGTCGAGGGTATGAGTTAGAGAGAAAACAGGTAAAGCTTCTGGATCCGATTAAGTCGGCTGGCGAATATACCGCAACCGTTCAACTTCACGCAGATGTTTCAGTAGAAGTGGCTCTCCGCATCGAAGTTGACACTTCTTCAAAGAAGCCAACGACAGGGAAGCGAAAGGCGAAGGCCAACGACGATCAGAGCTCCGAAGAGGATCTTTCTGACGCAGTAATGGACGACGGTGTTGTTGGGGAGGAATCCGTCGTTTCTGAAGCGGGCAGCGACGTTTCCGAAGAAGAATAACTCTTTGTCTTATGCAGGGAGATGTGTGGTTTGGTGAGCCAATTCGGCGGCGGCTTTAAGGGTGATGTGTGTTGTCTTCTGAAGCAGCACGGAATCTTCTGAAGGAGTGGCTTTTCTGATAGGGCATGTGGAGAGTTAGGCTCGAAGAATGACAGCAGGGGTGAG